>DASTWL010000057.1 GCA_035765895.1 Verrucomicrobiia bacterium
CTTCCAATAGACGCGCGCCAGATGCAGGCTGAACGCGGGAGCGTCTTCGGTTTCGTTCTTGGCGGCGACAAGGCGGTAGGCTTCGTCCTTGTCGCGCGTTTTGAGGGATTCCTGTTTCTTGGTAACGAGGTCTTCGCAGTAGAAAGTGCCCCAGCCGCGGCGGAACACCCGGTAACGATTCTTCATCTCATGTCTCACGGTTATGAGCATGAGCCAACCCGATCCGCCCCCGTGAGCGAGTTGTCGGCGAGTTACTTCAGTTTTGATCGAATGGTGGCGGAGTCCGCCGGCCACTGAAGATTTCACTGAAACTCGACCGTTTTTCCTCCAAAAACCCAACAAAAAGGCTGGAGGCGAGGGTCGGAATCGAACGAGGTCTTCACCGACCACCAGCCTCAAAATCCTGATTTGCAGGCCCATTTTAACGCTGGTTTTACAGGGGTTCAAGCGGTTTCAAACACTATCTGTTCACTACCGGTTTTATCACGCCACACACACTGTTTTTACTCGGTTATTGAAGTAATCGTTGAAGGTTTCGTTGAAGGTTTCGTTGAAGGTTTTTTGACCGAGTTCAAACCATCTTCAGCCACATCCTCCGCAACTCTTGGCGCAATCAAACCATTGCGGCGGGCATTCTTTCTCCGCCAGAACTGACCGACGGTTTTTGTCGCATCATCCAGCCAGTCGGGATCGGCGAGCAACGAAATCAATTCGATGGCGCTAAAGTATTTCACCGCGTTTGGCTTTGGCCTGCCCAGCGCCCGAAGTTTGCCGGCACTCACGAGGATGGCGACATCGTCGGTTGAGCAGTTCAAAAGTTTCGCCACCTGTGCCGACAGCAGGCGCGCAGGAAGATCCTTTGCCGCCCAGGTCGCCATCGCCGTGTGAATCACATCGTTGCTCATAATCTCATTCCTTTCCGCTTACGACTTGCTCCAGTCGGTCATCCACTCCGTTCTTGTTCGCATCCACGAAGCCTTGCAGCCGACCATGACGGTGCGCGAGAAACCACCCGCCCACTGCCACGCCCACGCCACCCAGAATCAATAGCTCGTTCCCCACGATCAGTGTCGGCAAGACCATCAAAGCCAGCCCTCCGACCGTGATGGCGGCGCTGGTCGTCACGCTGCCAATGAGCAGCTTGAGCGGCGGATAAAAGATGGATGCCAGGCCGAACACAAACATGGCGACGCCCACCCACACAATTCCCTTGAGGCTCGCCAGCTTTTCGCCGAGTTCGCGGGCGGTGTCTTTCTGTGCCGCGCCAAGTTCCGTCTTGGCCCGCGTCTCCTCGCGCTCGACAACGGGCATCGGCGCGCTCACGACTACAGCTGCGGCGTTCGTTGCACCGGATTCCAGTCGTGAACCAGTCGGCACGGTGTAGCTCCGCGTCCGCACTGTCTCTTGATCCTGCCGCGACACGGCCGCCGGGTTGTCCGATTGCACGACGGTTTGCTCAATGCCTTGAGTAGGTTTGCTCAGTGTTGTGGCCTTGCCGCCCTTGAGTGGTGCAGTGCCAGCACAACCGCACAGCAAACCGACGGACGCAATCATGGCGAAGTCAATCAGCATGAAACTCAAGCGTTTCATGCTACCCTCCCTTCCTGGAATCGCCGCAGCTCGAAAGCACACTCATTGAGCGCGGCGGTGTTATGGTCAATGCAGATTGCCAGCTTCAAACTTGTTTCGTTCTGCTTCTCGATGATCTGCGCCAGCGCCGTATGATGCGCCTGCCGCAGTTCTTTGTGATCCGCAATGACCGTCTGGAGCTGTCGCACCAGCCAGTAGATCACAATGCCACCCCCGACAAGCAGGAGGCAGAACGCCGCCAAGAAGAGCCAGCGGTCATTCATGGCAGCAGCATGATCCACCATCGTTACCAGTTCGTTTGCGTTTATGCCCGGCATACTCGTCTTGTGCGGTTCAAAGCGCCTTGCGCGCAATCAACTTCCAAAATGTGCCTGTTACATCCAGGTGCGCGGTGATCACGTCCCGGCGCAGGCCAGTGCCGGAGTCCACCAGGTAATCCCCCGGCCGCGGCTGGTCCACCGCCGCAAGTTCGGTCGCGTCGAGCAACATGCGTTCATCGTTCGGTAGCACCGTTGTGCCATCGACGCGACGCGCGGGCACCGGCATCACCAGCCAATGCACCGTGGCCAGATTACTGCCGGCCCGGAAGTAATAGCCCGCCTGCACAAACTCCGCGTAAAAGGCAAACGCCCGGCTGACGGCTGCCTTGGCTGCGGGTCGCAAACTCTCGGCCATGATCGCCTCCTCGCCAGTTCACCTGCATCACGCCCGCACGAGCCGCACCGCGCCGCTCGTGCTCCGCACCAGCTCCCCAAACTTCCGTAACATCGCCTGCGCCACATACGGGAGCACTGGCCGGCGGTCGCGCTTGTCAAAGGACTGCTGCAAATCCCCGAGGCTGCTGAACTTCAACCCCTCGCCGAGCGGATTGGCGGTGCGGTCCTCAAGGATCAGCGCGCGGGCCGTTTCACACGTTGCCTCCACCACCCCGCGCGGCACCGTGCCTCCCGCCACGAGCCGGTCCCCCACGATGTCCGCCGGCGCGTCCGGATCCCGGCAATCCTCCCGTGGCCACTGCAACGCCTGGCTGCTGCTGGACCGTGCGCCGCCGAATTGAAACTCCGCGTCAATCAACCGGGTCGCCATCACCAGCGCCGCCGCCTTGGTGTCCGCGCTCGCGCCCGTCCACGCCGTCGCATACAGGTGCCCCGCGTGATACGTGTCGCCGTCCGTCACGTCCGCGTAGCTGTTCGCGTCGGCCCTGCCCGTGCCGTCTTCCTTGATGAGCGTCAGTGCCATGCCATTGTGCCATCCGCCTTACGCCACTCGCGTCACGCCGCGCCGCGAGCCGCGCTCAATTGATGTCCGCGCCGTCGAGCGTGGCGCGCGTGGTCGCCAGCGCGGTCTTCACCGCCCCGCTCCCCGCCATGTTCTTCATGGTGCGAATCAGTTGCTCCTTGGCCCACTGCGCCTTCGTCTTGCCCGAGCCCGCGTCGTAACTGGTCGCCGTGCAGATGTTCTCCACCAGTTGCGGCGCCACCTCGTCTGGAATGTTGATCGTCAGTGTCATAATTCAAAAAATTGCCGGCCTTGTCCGTCGTTGTAGAGCTGGGCCACCTCCTCCGCTCCCAGCGCGCGCGACCACACGCCAAGGTTCGCCCACGCTCCGGTCCATGTGCCCCACGGATGATTGTCCTTCACGCGGAACGCCACGTCGCCGAGGCGCTCGGTGCTGAAGCTCTTGTTCAAGGTCGCCCGCCACGTGCCGTTCAGATACCAGTGCAGCTGGGTCGTGGTGCTGATCAGCGTCAGCATATACCAGTCGCCCGCGGCCACGCCGAAGCTGGACCCGAAATCATACGGCGTGCTCTCGCCCTGCGTCGTGCTGTGGTAATGCCCCACCGACCCCACCTGAGCGTCGAGCGCCACAAACATCGTGTAGCTCGCGTAGGAGCCGTCCGAGCTGCGCGTCGTGAGAAATCCCAGCCCGCTCGACTCGTTGTGCCGCACCCAGGCGTTGAGGGTCAGCGCGTCGAACGTGAAGAACACGGCGTCGTCGCTGTAAACAAAGTCCGCGCTGCCGAGTGCGCAGGCCGGTCCGCCATTCGGCCCGCCGGTGCTGCCGTAGGCGGGCGCCGCCACGGGCAGCAACAACTGGCTGCCGGTGGCGTCCAGCGCCGCGTCCCCGTCCCAATACCCGGCCAGCGCGTCCTGCAACGTTGGCACCGCGTCATCCGGCCGCACCACGTTGCTGGGCTCCGTGAGCGCGCGGCCAAACTCATCCACGCCGACGATGAAATACAACTCGCTGCCACCGTCCGGCGCGAATTGCCGCGCGTTGCCGTAGGCCCAATAATCTTCCACCAGCAGCCACGACGCGCCGGCGTCGAGGCTCATCCACACGTTCCACTTGTAGGGATCGGGCAGGCTCCACTCCCACGCGAGCAGCTCGCCATAGCGGGGCTGCAACACCGGGGCGGGCCGCAACACAATCTGCCGCCCGCGTCGCCGCACTTGCAGCCACGTGGCCAACCAGCCGCGTCGCCGCCGCTCGGGCGACCACGGCCTACCGCGCTTTGCGCCTGGCAACAGTCTGGCCATCGTTCGTTTGCCTCGGGACCGCCACGGCCGCAGCGGACGTGGGGTGAGTTGTCGTAGCATTCTCCCAAACCGGCGGGGTGACCCCGCCCTGGGTGCCGCCCTCGGCGTTCACAGGTGGCGGCTCCACGCTGCCAACCCGAACCGGCGGCACATCCACCAACACCAACGGACGCCGGACGCGGCGGATGATGGGAAGCAGTTGATTCATGCTCTTGCTGCGTGGCGCGGAGCGCGTCAACGTCGCGCTCCGCGCTCAACACTTAATTGTTATGCTCCACCGCCACGATGCGGACGTTCTTGTTCTCGAACACGCGCGTCCAGTTGGCGGCGTCCTCCAGTTCCGCGTTCGTCGGACTCGTGCCTGCCACGGCGGCGGAATTGAACTTCACGCCACGCGGATGCAGGATGAACCGACGGCGGTTGATGAAGTTCGTGTCGCTGTCGAGCGCGGCCCGCGCCCACTCGACGCCTTCCGTGCCGTGACCGCCGAGCAGCGGCTCGCCGGCCAACGGGGCTGCGCCTTTGGCAAACGCACCCGGCCCGAACAGGTAGGTCGTGTAAACCTGACCATCGGTCGTGCCGTTGCGCACCGGCATCCCGTCATCCACGATGACCCGCCGGCCCTGGAAGGTCTTGATCTGCGCTTTCCCTTCGCTGTCGGGGATGAAGTCAATCAAGTCCAGTTTCCGCAGCGCGGCTTCCGTGGCGCTGTGCATGGCAACCGCTGTCAGGCGGTCGCCCCGATCACCCAGTTTCACGGTCGCATCCACAAACGTGGCGCCGTTGAGACGGGTCGTTGCCGACTGGCCGGCAATGGTTTCGCTCGCAATGGAGAGCTTGTTGCCTGCCATCGTCGCCGAACCGAACAGACCCTTGAGGCTGGACAAGATCAAACTCTGGTCCACCCGAATCCAGTAGTCGCCCACCAGTTCCACCAGCGCGCCCATCGGATCATCGCCAGACAGAATCTTGGCGAGGTCGTTCACGCTCCAGGCGTTCGCATCCATCTGGATGCGGGCGATGTCCTTGCTCGCGCCGATCTTGTTCACCGTCAGTGGTGCGTTGTCGGCGAGGATTTGCCGGGCAGGGTTCACGTCCTGCCAGAACGGCATGTCCACCGTATTGCCACCACCAGCGGCCAGCGCGTCAAAGAACGGATCGCTCTCCACGATGCCACTTGCGCCAAATGCCGACAGGGTTGCCGTGCGTTCGATCACATACTTTTCAAACAGACTCGGGATGATCACATCCGCGATTGCAGTTTTCGCCATAACTCAAACTTTCGCTTTTTACTCGCCAGCGCGGTGGCCGGCACGCAGTGCCCTCAGGCCGACGCCTTGAGGCGTGCGGCAAGCTGCGGGTCATCTTTTTGAAGTTTCATTTGCTCCGTGACGTTCCACGTCTCCTTGCGGAAGGGATTACGCACGGACCGGATGCCAGCCCCACCGGAGCTGGAGCCAGCAGCACCGCCACCAGCATTTGCTTCAAACAGGTGCGGTGCGTCGGACACCAACACATCCACCCATTCAGCCAAAGTCATCGGCGACACACCGTCCTTGCCGGTGCGAACCTTGTCGCCGTCAAAAGCCTGGGGAACTCCGTCCACCAGCTTGAAAGTCATGCGTGCCCGCGCCGTGATGTCGGGGATGGCCGTCGGGCGCAGACCACGTTTCGTGGCCTCGCTCACGACGGCCTGATCAATCTGAATCGCCGTCAGGCGGCCGTGCAGGGCGTCACGCTCGGCGACGACGACACCGTGTTGCTTGTCCCAATCAGCACGGGCGGTCTTGAGCCGGGCATCAATAACTTTGTCCACTTCTCCGGCCTTGAGTTGCGCGGCCTCCTCCAGCTTGCGCTTCTCGTCGGCAAGCTGACGCACAACGTCGGGGTCAATGCCTTCAAAGCGTTTCAACTGGTTCGCCAGTGCGATGTTGTTCTGGCGAAACTCCTCGTGCTTCGCCTTGTCCACGACGCCTTCGGCATCGAGGACGAATGCGCCATCGCGTTCGACGTAGAATCCAGCCTGTTCCGGCGGAATCTCTTCCCGCTTCACGTATCGATATTTTAATGCCATAAATCTGTTACCTCCTCACTGGCCGCTGGGAATTGCGCGTTGCTGGCTGGGTGTTGAGGGTTGTGGACTGGCTCCGGTCATCAACCGGGCTTCCTCCTCGTTGGTGCGGCCTGCCGGCAGCACTTCACCCTGCCGGAACAAATCGAACATCGTCTCGCGGCTGATGGCGCCCGCCTGCCACGCCGAGACGATTGCGGTGATTTCATCACTCGCCATTCCCTTCGTGCTGAAATCGGTGTTGAGGCTGACCGCGACTTGGTTCTCACCAATCGCCTCGGGCGTTTCTTCCGTGGAGTTCCACCAATAGACCCAGCGCAGCACCGATGTCAGGGAATCACTCACGCTCAACGACACGGCGGACAGCACGGAGTTTTCACCGGACTGACGCAGCTCAATGGCATCGGCGGATTCGCCGACCCGTTTCTGCGCTTCCAACATCCGCGTGCCCAGGACGGCCATCAGCCGTTCGTCACGATCCATCGCCCGTTCAAACGTCGTCAGACCTTGCCCGGTAAATTCGAGGTAGCCCGCCGCCGCGCCCACCGTCTCCGTCACCCACGCCGTGCTGGCGCCGATGCGCAGCTCCGCCCCCTTGTCGAACCCG
>DASTWL010000058.1 GCA_035765895.1 Verrucomicrobiia bacterium
AATGACGGCCAGGAACACAATCAAGATGGGTTCAAGGAGGGAAGTCATGGCGCTCACGGCGTTATCCACGTCGTCATCGCACTGGTCGGCAATCTTCAGCAGCATGTCGGGGAGCGCGCCGGTTTGTTCTCCCACATCCACCATGCCCACCTGGACAGGCGTAAAAACGCGGGACTGACGCAGCGGGGCCGTCACCGTATCTCCTTGTTTCACGCTCGCGTGAATTTGCTGCACCAGCCGGCCCACCACGACGTTGCCGGCCGTCTCCTTCACGATTGTCAGGGCCTGCAACACCGGCACGCCGCTGCTCAACAAGGTTCCCAACGTCCGCGTGAGCCGGGAAATGGCTGATTTCCGGAAGACCGGACCGAGGATTGGCGCCGCCAGTTTCAAGCGATCGAAACTCCAGCGGCCCCACCGGGTGCGAACACCCAGCGCCATGGCGGTCACCAGCCCCAGCAGGAACAGGCCAACGAGCGGCGCCTGGTGCCGGAACAGATCACTCAGTTGCATGACAAACTGGGTAAAGGCGGGCATTGGGGCGCCGCCGAGCAGTCCGGCAAAAACCTCCTGAAAACGCGGCACGATGAAGACCATCATCAAGACCAGAATGCCCGCCGCCACGATCATGACGGACACCGGATAAAACAGGGCCGCTTTGATCTTACCTTTGATCTTCTGCGCCTTCTCCAGGAACTCGGCCAGGCGCCGTAACGTTACTTCCAGGGCGCCACCCACTTCGCCGGCCCGGACGAGATTGACATACAACGCGTTGAAAATTTGCGGGTGCGCCGCGATGGCCTCCGTCAGCGAGCCGCCGCCTTCGATGGCGGCGCCAATCTCGGTCAGCACGCGTCGGAGGCGGGGATGCGTTTCCTGTTGTTCCAGAATCCGCAATCCGCGCAGCAGCGGCATGCCCGCATCGATCAAGGTCGCCAGTTGACGGGTGAACGAGGCCAGCGTCCGGGCCTTTACCCTGTTGAAGGGCAGCGGAATGCTCACCCGGGTCAAGCGGACGAGCGTGGGGCGGCGTTCGGCCCTGCGCGGCGCGGCCGGAGCGGCGGGCGGTTCGCGTTGCGCCAGTTTGACGGGGAAGAGCCCCATGTCGCGCAGGCGCTGCAACGCCTCGCTCTGGCTGGCCACCATCAGGGTGCCGCGGAAGGGGTGCCCCGCGGCATCCACGGCTTGATAGGCAAAGTGATTCATAAGCGTGAGCGGGTTTGGCTTCGCACGGGCGTTTGTTCTTTCCTTTCGACCGGTCAAAACGCGCGGCCTCACGCCGGCGCCTTGCGGTTCCGGAACGACCGTGAAAAAATCGAATCTCGCCGCCGGGTTGCGTTGTCCTGGAACGCCCGCCGGCGGACGCCGATTGAAGCATGCTGTTGCGCTGGTTTGAACATTCACTGACGTATCACCCGAGCCGGGCGCTCGTCGCCCACGGCACGGCGCTGGGGCGCGATTGGGAGGATGTGACTTTTGCCGCGAGTGACGGCGTGAAGCTGCACGGTTGGTTTTTTCCGGCAAATGTTCGAGGCGCGCGGCAGCTCGTCGTGCTCGTGTGTCACGGCAACGGCGGCAACATCAGCCATCGGCTGGAGCTTTGCCGCCTCCTGCTTGAACTGGGCGTCGGCGTTTTTGTGTTCGACTACCGGGGCTACGGGCGGAGCGAAGGGAAGCCGGATGAAGCGGGCACCTACCTTGACGCCCAGGCCGCCCATCATTGGTTGCAGCAAAAAGGCTTTGCCCCGGCGGACATCCTGGCGCTGGGCGAATCACTGGGCGGCGGCGTTGCCGCCGAGCTCGCGTGCCGCGAAACGTTGGCGGGCTTGGTCCTGCAAAGCACCTTCACCAGCCTGCCCGATGTGGGTGCGGAACTGTATCCGTTCCTGCCGGTGCGTCTTTTGGGTCGCATTCGCTACGACACCCGGCGCAAGCTGCCCCGCATCCACGTGCCGGTGCTCGTCATGCACAGCCGTGGCGACCGGCTGATCCGCTTTCATCACGCCGAACAGAATTTTGCGGCAGCCAACGAACCGAAGTTGTTTTGGGAACTGACGGGCGATCATAATGACGGCGCGACGGAGGACTCCGGCTTCGCCGCCGGCATGGGGCTGTTCCTGCGCCAGCTGGGCGGAAATGCTTGAGAGCATGGCACCGATCACCCATTTGCTGGCCAGTTGGATTGTCGCCGCGAAAACGACCGACAATCCGCGCGACTGCCGGCTCGTGACGCTCGCCGGTCTGGCGGCGGATCTGGACGGGCTGGGATTGTTTTACGACGTGGCTCACAACGCCCTCACGCACGGCGAATCGTTTCGTTATTACCAGACGTATCATCATTTTCTCCTGCACGGTCTGGCGGGCGGTTTGGCCATCGCGCTGGTGGCGGCGGCGCTGGCGCGTCGCCGCGGCCGGGTATGGCTGTTGGCGTTGCTGGTGTTTCACCTGCACCTGCTTTGTGACTGGTTGGGATCACGCGGTCCGTCGCCGCAGGATTTATGGCCGATCTATTACTTTGGACCCTTTGCCAACGACCCAATGTGGATTTGGCGCGGACAGTGGCCGTTGGATGGCTGGCAGAACCGGCTGATTTCCGTGTTCCTGTTGGTTTGGTCCTTTCGCCTCGCACTGGTGCGGGGTGAGTCCGTGGTCGGCGTATTCAATCGACGGGCCGATGCCGTGTTCGTCGGCGTTCTGCGCAAATGGCAGACCGGCCTGACCGCCAAATTCAATTCCAGCCAGTCATGAACGCCGCGCCAAAGCTTTCCACGCCCGCCCGGCCGCGCTTGAAGCTGACCATCACCGCGGCCGCCGAAACGGCCGTGCGCGGTGGACATCCGTGGGTGTATGCGGACAGCATCCGCGCCCAAAACCGCGCCGGGCAGACCGGCGAACTGGCGGTGATTTACGACCGGAAGGACAAATTTCTGGCGGTGGGGTTGTTCGATTCCGGGTCGCCCTTGCGCGTTCGTGTGCTGCATGTGGGCAGGCCGCTGACCCTCGACGCCGCGTGGTGGCAGCAACATTTGCAGGCCGCCCTCGCGCGCCGGGTCGGCCTGGCCGACGCCCAAACCAACGGCTTGCGGCTCATCAACGGCGAAAGTGACGGCTGGCCCGGCCTGGTGCTGGACCGCTATGACACGACCTTGGTGATGAAGCTTTACACGGCGGCGTGGCTGCCGCGCCTGGCCGAGGTGCAGGCGTGGTTGCTGGCCTCGCTTTCGCCGGTCCGGCTCGTGTTGCGATTGAGCCGCAACATTCAGATGACAGCGGCACAACAGGGCGCACACGACGGACAGGTCCTGCACGGCCCACCCGTGGCCGGCGCGGTGATTTTCCAGGAAAGCGGTCTGCGTTTTGAAGCCGATGTGGTGCGAGGGCAAAAAACAGGCTTCTTTCTCGATCAACGCGAGAACCGGCGCCGCGTGGAAACCTTCGCGGCGGGCGCGGATGTGCTGAATGCCTTCAGTTTTTCGGGCGGCTTTTCACTCTACGCCGCGCGCGGCGGCGCGACTTCCGTGACGGACCTCGACATCAGCCCGCACGCCCTGGCGGCGGCGGCGCGGAATTTTCAATTGAACCAGGGGGATCCGCGAGTTGCGCGCTGCCGGCACACCGCCGTTCAGGCGGATGCCTTCCAGTGGGTCGAGCAGGCGCCGCCGGCCCGGTTCGACGTGGTGATTCTCGATCCGCCGTCCCTCGCGAAGCGTGAAGCCGAACGCGCGGGGGCCATTCAGGCCTACGGCAAACTGGCGGCCAATGGCATCCGGTTGTTGCGGCCGCGCGGCGTGCTGGTCGCGGCCTCGTGCTCCGCGCACGTCAGCGCCGGGGAATTTTTTGGCGCCGTGCGGGCCGCGGCGCGGTTGGCCGGCTGGCGATTTGAGGAATTGGCGACGACGGGCCACGCACCCGATCACGCCGCGACGTTTGCGGAGGCGCAGTATTTGAAGTGCATTTACCTGCGTTTTGCCTGAGCGGCAGGCTCCGGCGGTCAGCCCTTGTGCCGGGCCATCTGCCAGACGATGTGTCCGCCGTGGGCAAGCGCGATGACGAGGAGGATGAGGCCGGAGATGCGTTCCATGCGCAGGAGGCTTTGCGGCCGCAACCGGCCGCGGCCCTTGGCGCAGAGCCAGCTGAGGCCCGTAAACCAGCCGCCAATGCTCAACGCCACACCGCCGATGCACGCGAGCTTGCCCTGCCAGTCGGGGGTGACCCACTCGCGGGAAATGAAGTTCGCGGCCAGAATGATCCAGCCCAGCAGCACGCCGGGATTGCCCAGCACGTTGACGAAGCCAATCATGAAGGCCGAGTGCGGGTGAAATTTTTCTTCGAGCCGCTGTTCGAGGGCGTCCGCTCGCTTGTTGATGTGCAGGGGCGCCTCCACGGTTTTGGCCAGCATGAATTTCAGCCCGATGGCGAGCATGAATACAAAGCTGCACAACTCCATCGCCGCCTTGACGATGCCGCGTTCAAAAAACGAGGCAAATCCGGTGAACGCAAAGAAACAGTAGATGACCTCCATCAGGGTTGCGCCCAGACCGATCATGGCCGCCCACTTGAACCCCCGGCGGGCGCCCTCGTTCATGATGGTGAGGTTCACCGGCCCGACGGGGATGCACAGCACCAATCCGCTGATGAAGCCGGTCAGGCCGGCCAAAATCGTGGGATGCAGTTCATCCATGATCAGCGGCGGGGGGCGGGAGGTTCCGGTTCCTCTTCCTCATCTTCCTCCTCGATGGCGTGCTGGGCGCGGCGGGGAATCCAGGGCCGGACGAACCCGTAGAGGAGGTAGGTGACGAACACGGCGGGCGCCAGAATCGGCAGCACCCGTTTCCACGTGATGACGAAGAAGCCGATGCTGATGACGATGATCAGCATTTTGAAGAAGCTCCGTTTGGCGCGGAAGTCGAGCGATTTGAAACTCGGGTATTTGACCTCGCTGACCATCATGGCCGAGAGAAACACCATGATCACGGGCAGGGCAAACCGCCATGGGCTGTGCGCGACTTCGCGGAACTGCTTTTCGTCCCACCACAACAGCAGAAGCGTCAACGACGCCACCAGTCCGGCGGCGGCGGGAATCGGGAAGCCGAGGAAATGCTTGCTGCCGCCCGAGCCGGACATGGCGGCCATGCAGTTGAACCGCGCGAGCCGGAACGCCCCGCAGATCACGTAGGCCGAGGCGATGAACCACGCGATTTCAGGGTGATCGGCAAACACCGGCTTCAGCACGATGCGATGCACCAGGAAGGCCGGCGCGACGCCGAATGAAACAATGTCCGCCAGCGAATCGAACTCCCGTCCGAACGGACTTTCCGCGCCACCCATGCGCGCCACACGGCCGTCCAGCAGGTCGAAAATGCAGGCCAGCAGGATGTAGAACAGGGCATGACGGATGGCGGTGTTGAAATCGGGCGAACTGAGGTTGGCCTCCACAATGCGGGTCAGGGCGAGGAAACCGCAGAAGAGGTTGCCCGCCGTCATCAGGTTCGGCAGAAAATAAATCTTCAGCCGGGCGCTGCTTTCAACGTCCTCGGGAGCCGGAGCAGGAGAGGCCATGAGGTTATTCCAGGACGGCCAGCACGGTTTCCCCGCCCACCGCGCGGTCCCCGAGCTTGACCTTGATTTTGGCCGACATCGGCAGATACACGTCCACGCGCGAGCCAAACTGGATGAGGCTGATGCGCTGGCCGCGTTCCACCTCGTCGTCCGTGTCAATCCACGGCACCAGCCGGCGGGCGATGAGGCCGGCGATCAGGCGCACGCCCACTTTTTCGCCGCTGGGGTCGGTGGCGGTGATGCCAATCAGCACGTTTTCGTTGTGTTCCGCGGATTCGGTCTTCAGGGCGTTCAGAAACTTGCCCTCCGTGTATTTGAAAAACGTGACCTTGCCGCTGACGGGCGCGTTTTGCACATGGACATTGAAGACGGAGAGAAAAATGGAAATGCGCCGGCACTCGCCGTCCATGAAGCGCGGTTCGTGAACGGTGTCGATGACATCCACCTTGCCGTGTCCGGGGGAAACCACCAGGCCGGGCCCGCCGGGCACCCGGGGCTCCGGATCGCGAAAGAAATAAAGCGTGAACAGGACGAACGGCACCCAGACCAGAAAGAGGCCGCAGGAGACGATGGTGAAAATCGGCGCGATCAGGATCGCGAGAATGCCCATCAGCACCATGGCCGCGAGGACCACAAAGGTCCAGAGGATCATGCGCCACGCGGCCTTGCGGGCCTTGCCAGAGTTTTTCATCGGCTTCAGCTTAGGCCGTTCATCCGAGCGCATCAAAGCGGAAAATGCGCCGCCGGTTCACTGCCGGGACGCCGGCTCATTCGAGGAAAAGCTCCGGCGCCGACTGGTGGGCGAGCGCCTGGCAGCGGCGCAGGATTTCCGCGGCGGATTCGCATTGCAGGGCAAATGCGGCAAGCTCGCGCGCCTCGCTGATCTTGAGCCGGCGGATGAGGAACTTGATCTGAGGCACCGTGGGCGGCGCGGCGCTCAATTCATCGACGCCCAGCCCGAGCAGCAAAGGCACGAGCACGGGATCGCCGGCCATTTCGCCGCAGACACCCGTCCAGATCCCGGCTTGATGCGCGGCGTCCACGGTCAGCTTGATCAGCCGCACGATGGCCGGATGGGTCGGCTCGTAAAGGTGCGCGATCTTCTCGTTGGTCCGGTCCACGGCCAGCGAATATTGGATGAGGTCGTTGGTGCCGAGGCTGAAGAATTTCACCCGGCGCGCCAGCGTGTCCGCGATGACGGCGGCCGACGGGGTTTCGACCATGATGCCAATTTCCAGCTGGTCATCGAACGGCAGCTTTTCGGCGCGCAACTGGGCCTTGCACTCTTCGAGCAGCGCATTCGCCTGCGTCAGTTCGTCCAGACCGGACACCATCGGATACATCATTTTGATGTTGCCGTGCGCGCCGGCCCGGAGGATGGCGCGGAGCTGGGCGCGGAACACATCCTTTTCCTCGAGGCAAAAGCGGATCGCCCGCCAGCCGAGGAACGGGTTCATCTCGTCCGGCACGTCGGTGTGGGAATGGAATTTGTCGCCGCCCAGATCCAGGGTGCGAATGACAACCGGGGCCGGCTTGAGCGCCGCGGCCACCGCCTGGTAGGACTCGTATTGTTCCTGCTCCGACGGCGGCTGCTCCTTGTTGATGAAAAGATATTCGGTGCGGAACAGGCCGACGCCCTCGGCGCCGCTTTCCAGAATGGCGGCCGAGTCATCCGGGTTTTCAATGTTGCCGGAAAGCGTGACCAGATGTCCGTCGAGCGTGACCGCCGGCTTGCGCAGGTTGTCGCGCAACCGCTCCTGCAGCGATTTCTGGCGCCGCGCAATCTGGCCATACTCAAAGAGTGTCTGGTCGGTCGGATTGACGATGATCAACCCGTTGACACCGTCCAGCAGCACGTAATCGCCGGTCTCCAGCGTTGCGGTGATGCTCTTGAAGCCGACCACGGCGGGGATTCGCATCGAGCGGGCCATGATGGCCGTGTGCGACGTGCGGCTGCCCACGTCCGTGGCAAACCCGAGCACCTTGTCGCGCTCCATCTGCGCCGTCTGCGAGGGGGCGAGATCATGCGCGACTACGATGCACGGTTCCTTCAGCAGGTGCCGCAGGTCGCCCTCGTCGCCGTTGCCGAGGAGGTTGTTCAGCACGCGCGCGGCAATGTCCCGCATGTCGGCCGCGCGTTCGCGCAGATACTCGTCGTCCACGGCGGCGAGCGAGGCGGCGTAACGTTCGGCAATCGTCTGGTAGGCGTAATCCGCGTTCGCCTTCTCATTCTGGATGAGATTCAGGACCTCGTTGTTGACTTCGGGATCATCGAGCACGAGCAGGTGGGCCTCGAAGATGCCGGCGTGTTCGGTGCCCATTTTTTCCGTCAGGCGCCGCTGCACGTCCAGAATCTGCTGCCGGGTCTGGACCAGCGCCTGTTTGAAGCGGTGAACCTCCTGCGGCACCTGGCTGTCGGGAATCTGCTGCCGGGCCGTCGCGGCGTGGGCCTTGCCCAGAACGATCACTCTTCCCTGGCATACGCCGGGGGAGACTGCAATGCCATGAAAGATTCTCTCACCGGATTGCGGATTGTCTGGCATTGGCAAAAGCATTGCGGAAATGCCCCGCCGTTGAAAAGCATTTCTTGGCCTTTTGGCCGTTTTTGAGGCGTTTGCGGCCGCCGGGGCGGCGGCTTCGGTGGGTGCCGCGGGAGAAATCACTTGCCATCTGTGGCCCAATGCGCGTTCACTTTGTAGCATTCCCGGAAAGGGTTTTCATGAAAACCAAGCCTTCAACCAAACGGCACGGTCTGCTCGCCGGCGGTAACTGGATCATTGACCAGGTCAAACTCATCGACACCTATCCACCGCCGGAACGCCTCGCCAACATCATCGCCCAGCACCGCGGCAGCGGCGGGGCACCATATAACGTGCTGCTGAATCTGGCCCAAAGCGCCGCGCCGTTTCCGTTGTATGCCGCCGGGCTGCTGGGCAAGGACGCCGCCGGTGCGGACATCCTCGCCGACTGCAAGCGGCACAAGATCGACACCAAACATCTCGGCACGACGCCCAAGGCGGCCACCTCGTTTACCGACGTGATGACGGAGCAGGGGAGCGGTCGGCGCACGTTCTTCCACTCGCGCGGTGCCAATGCGTTGTGGACGGGCGACGATCTGAATTTTGCCAGCCACAAGGCACGGCACTTTCACTTGGGCTACCTGCTCCTGCTGGATGCGCTCGATGCGCCCGATGCAAAGTTTGGCACCAAGGCCGCCAAACTGCTCGCCGCGGCCGTCGCCGCCGGAATGAAGACCAGCGTGGACGTGGTGAGCGAGGAGAGCGACCGCTTTGCGAAAATTGTCGGGCCGGCACTCAAATTCACGGATTACCTCATCATCAACGAACATGAGGCCGGCAAGATCACCGGGTTCAAGGTGCGCGAGCCGGACGGCAAGCTCGACACCGTCACGTTGCGACACGCGGCCGGCGCGCTCCTGCAACAAGGCGTGCGCGAACTGGTCGTGCTGCATTTTCCCGAGGGCGCCTTCACCCGCACGCGCCGCGGCGACGATGTCTGGCATCCGTCGGTGAAACTGCCACCCAAGGCCATCGCGGGCATGGCGGGCGCGGGCGACGCTTTCTGCGCCGGCTTCCTGCTCGGGGTTCACGAAGGCTGGGAAACAAAGCGTTGCCTCGAGGCGGGCGTCTGCGTGGCCGCCGCGTGTCTTGCCGAGCCAACCTGCACCGGCGGCGTAAAGTCATTGAACACCTCGCTCGCGTTGGGCAAGAAATACAAATTCCATCCACCGCTGGAGCCGGAGATTTAATCCGCACGCGGCTGCCCTGCGATCCGGGTGGCCGGCGGGAGTCAGCCGTCGCGCGCTGGCCTGACGTCATTCGGGGCGGGCTGAGAATTGTCTGCCCTTCCTTCCGTCGGCTTTCCTGTTTCCGCCGATTCTTTCGGCAGTTCTCCCTTGGCCATTTGCAGGTGCGGCGCGGCGCCGTCCAGATCCTCGTGGAGGCGATAGACCCAGGCTTCGCCCCAGAAGAGGTTGCAGCTCGTCTCGGCGCGGAGCAGACGCCAGCGGGCCTGTTCAAGCGCGTGCGTGAACGCATGGGATTCGAGCTTGAGTTCCTTCGCCCGGGCTTCGGTCGCGTGCAAATTCGCGCTGAAATCGTGGAGGCGTTGCAGCGCGTCTTTCTGCAGCTGCGAGCCGGTCCACTGGAGAAAATCCACCCCGTGATGCCAGCCGGTATTCCACGCGCCGGTGCGCACGGTCACTTCGCCGTGCGCGCCGTATTGGTCAAGGTAATCGTGGATGAACGTGGGTTGCACCTCGGTCTGGCCGGCGCGAACACGGTCGAGCAGCTCGCGGTAGCAGACATGCCAGAAATTTCCCTTCTCGCTCGTGTTGCGGAACCAGCCGCCGTTGTCGCCGTCGGTGGCGGTGAGGACGAGCGGTGGGAAGTCACAGAACTTCGTGCGCTCGTGCAGCTCGTGCATGAACCAGCCCGCGTCCATGCCGGAAAGCTGCGCGTCGGAAAGCTCACGGTCGCGCACGACGACAATGATTTCCTCGCCGCCGTAACGCGCGATGTGGGGACGGTAGCGCAGTTCCTCCCAACGCATCTCGCCGACGGGCTCGACGTGGTGGCTGTCCACCATCACGTAGCGGTAGCCCATGCGCTTGAGCAGCGGGATGAGCTCCATGCAGAAGCCCATCTCGGACGGCCAGAAGCCGTGGAAATCTTTCCGCCAGAAAACGTGCTCGGCGATGCCCCGCCAGCGTTTGAGCTGTTCCTCGCGGTCCGCCGCGGGAATCAACGCGAGCACGGGATGATAATAACCCGTGCCGAGGACATCGAAAAGCTGCCGGTTCTGGAGATGCCAGAGCAGGTCGCCGCATTTGACGATGCCGAAAACGCGTTCCTGAAATGTCGGATCAATCAATGTCTCCAGCAGCGTGCCGGACATGGCGAGGTGGACGCGCGCGACGTCTTCGTAGCCCCATAACGCGCGCGGCATGCGGTCGAGCGCCCAGAGGATTTCCTTGGCCTCCCACTCGTTGTTGTCGAGCAGCCACTGCAAATTGCCCGGAGGCTGATGCAGGTTCAGCGTGAGGGCGTGGAAGATTTTGCGCATGATGAGGTGAAGTTAGAACGCACTGGGGCTGCGGCGGCGTGCAAATCGGCAGGAGCGCCGGTCTGTGACCGGCTTAGGGGATTCAAACTGCCTTTGAGCGCACGCATTTGGTCGAAGGCGGGAGTCATTTGTTTCGCCACGGTCTAAGCCGACTACAAGTCGGCGCTCCATCTCCTTGCGGGGCGCCACTCTTTGAGCGGCTTCGCGCTACCGGGTATTTCAACCGTCCAAGCTCATCGCGAAACCGCGCGCTACTCCAGGGCCATTCCTTCGCTTCACGCACGAGCCCGGCTTTCGCGGGATTGTTTTCGATGTAACTCACCGCCGTTCGGTGGTGTGCATTATTCTCGATCACAGTGTCGAGATACTCGCGTTCCCAGAATTCGCCGCGGCGTCCGAGCAGCTTGTTCGCTTCATGAGCGACAAAGGCCTTCCAACTCTTGATCAACTCCGACAGCGGCGTGTCCCAAACATCCACGAGCGCATGCAGGTGATTCGGCATGATGACCCAAGCGGCCAGTGCGTAACGTTGACCATCAAAATGGCGCAACGCACCCTCCGCCAGGCTGGCGATGGCGGGCTGGCGTAACCAGCAATCACCAAGGCTGCGATCCAGATACTCCTCCAGTTTTCGCCGCCGCTCGCGAAGATTCTCGATTTGCAGCAAATGCTCCCATTCCCGACGACGGCTTGCTGGCAAAGAATCGGCGAGGCGTAAGGTGATGATTTGTGTGATGCCGGGCGCATCGTAATGAGGCAGATAGCTGCGTTGATGCCAGCCTAAGAATCCTTTTGCTTTGGCATCCTCATCAAGTGGGACTGCCCACGACTGCTTGCCGGTGACTAGCTGTTGCAGGCCGGGATTGTAAGGGGGTCGTGAAAGCTGCGAACACTTGGGAGCGCCGGCCTGTGACCGGCTTTGGGCGGGAATGCCTTGAGTTTTGTCCCGCTTAGTTTGCATCGCACGCGGGATGGTGGTCATGAGGTTTAAGCCGACAACATGTCGGCGCTCCTGCGCGCAGGTTCAGCGTGAGGGCGTGGAAGATTTTGCGCATGGGTTATCGGCAAAGTAAGCAGCCCAGAATGCTCATGGGAAAAATTGTTCCTTCAACGACCGGCACACTCCGTCAAGACCGGGGAAGAGCGATGCAGCGGTGACGCCCATGTAGGCAAGGTCTCGCATTGCAAACTCTCGCTCCAATCTTGGTATGTCGATGATTGTTAAATACTGCCTCTTGTTAATTCGTTCCCTAAATCTAATCCATCCCTCAATGTCTTCGACGTTACTGAAGGCATGCACAGACTGCTGTGGCAGGTGTCTGGGGTTGTTGTGAGCCGGAAACTCTTCAACTGTGATTACGGGTCGCGGGTCGGCGAAATGTAACGCTTGAGCCGTATCGTTCTTCCAAGCCGTTGCGTCCAAAACATAGATGCGATGATTGTCGCTTGCTGGTTCGGTTTTAAGGCGGCTCGACAGGGCAAAATATGCGGCCACATACGGCGACCATGACCAATCAAGGAGCGGAGTCGGGAACCCGTGGTGCTGCGCTAAACTGAGAAGCGCACCGAAGTCTGCCGGGTTGCTTCGGTTGTATTGGCGAAAGCTAGTTGCATTTATGTGCTGCTCCAATCGTTTACAATCCTCCTCATTGTATCGCAGTAAATCATACCGATTCTCGCGGTGAAACGAGGTCTTAAGCCGGTGATTGCTTGAAGCTTGGCCTCGGAAAATATATTTACCGCGCCCTTTGATTAACTCTGCGGCGAACCGCTTAAACTCTTCCCATGATTGAATCTTGTCGGGTTGGCTAGGTTCGCTTTGCTTCAGTCGTGTCGCATTGAACGTGCCCGGTATCGACTGACCTCTATATTTCCCATGCCAGCTACAAGTCAGGGTTGTGGCGTCAATAAACCCTTCGTCGATTGTGATTTCTTCGAAATAAAAAACCTTGCCTTCCTGTCTGCGCACAGACTCCTCCACGGAGATGGTTTCGTTTTTCCTCCAATCGAAAACTATGGTGGAAGCTGACTGCCCTGTGATTCGATTGCCTGCTCCGATTTGCAGAGTGAAATCTTTCCGGCTCCCGTGGATTTGCTGCCCTTGATCAATACAGGCAAATCCGCTCTGGGGCCGATCTCGCTCGATATTGAACGTCGCAAAGCCGGGAAATGCAAACGATCCGTCTTGTGACGATTTACCCTCAAACTTTCCAATCCATTGACCAAAGATGGTTTCTGGTGCCTTGCCTTGATTGAGGTTGTTGGTGGACGCTTGCATCTAGATTCACACCTTCGCCAGACTTCTTCTCCAGCAACGCCAATTATTTCTTCACCGCTGCCTCCGCCTTCTCCACCGGTGCCGGCTTGAACAGGAAAAACATCACCGTCATCCCGGGCAACGTCAGATCCACTGCGTTCGGACGGCCGTCCCATTTGATGGGCTGTGATTTCACCGGCTCAAGATGGCCTTCGCCGCTGCCGCCGTAGCGTTTGGAGTTTGTGTTCAACACCTCGACCCACAGGCCATCCTTCGGCACGCCGACGCGGTAATGCGGGCGCGGCACCGGCGTCATGTTCGCCACCACGAGCAGGATTTCCTCGGGCTTGGTGCCGTGGCGCACGAAGCTGATGACGCTGTTGTTGCCGTCGTTGTTGTTCACCCACTGGAAGCTCTGGGCGTCGTAGTCCGACGCGGGCAGGAACGTGTGTTCGGTGTAGAAGCGATTCAAGTCCGCGACGAGCAGGCGCACGCCTTCGTGGTCCATGTATTGCAGCAGATGCCAGTCGAGGCTCTTGTCGTAGGCCCATTCGCCGGACTGCGCGAATTCGCTGCCCATGAAGAGCGTTTTCTTGCCCGGCCAGCCCCACATCCAGGCGTAGAGCGCCCGGAGTTGCTTCGCTTTGTCCGGAATGTGAAATGCGCCCATCTTGAAGAGCAGGGATTGCTTCCCGTGCACCACTTCGTCGTGCGAGAAGGTCATCATGAACTTCTCGGTGTTCTGGTAAATCATCCCGAACGTGAGCTGGTTGTGGTGGAATTTCCGGTAGATGGGATCCTTTTTGAAATACTCCAGCGTGTCGTGCATCCAGCCCATGTTCCACTTGAGGTCGAAGCCAAGGCCGTTTTCCTTCGCGGGCTTGGTCACGCCGCCCCACGCGGTGGATTCCTCGGCGATCATCATCACGCCGGGGAAGTATTGATGCACGGTGGTGTTCGCGTAACGGAGGAAGTCAATCGCCTCCAGGTTCTCGCGCCCGCCGTATTTGTTGGGAATCCACTGGCCGGGCTTGCGCGAGTAATCGAGGTAAAGCATCGAGGCGACGGCGTCCACGCGCAGGCCGTCGATGTGATAGCGGTCCAGCCACGTCATCGCGCTGCCGAGCAGGAAGCAACGCACCTCGGGCCGGCTGTAATTGAAGATGAGCGTGCCCCAGTCCTGATGCTCGCCCTGGCGCGGGTCCTGATGCTCGTATAGATGCGTGCCGTCGAAGTGCGCGAGCGCGAAGAAGTCTTTCGGGAAATGCGCGGGCACCCAGTCGAGGATGACGCCGATGCCGTTCTGATGCAGCGTGTCCACGAGGAACATGAAGTCCTGCGGCGTGCCGTAACGATGCGTCGGCGCATAGAAGCCGGTGACTTGATAACCCCACGAGCCGTCGAACGGATACTCCGAGAGCGGCATGAACTCGACGTGCGTGAAGCCCATTTCCTTGACGTAGGCGACGAGTTCGCGCGCGAGTTCGCGATAATTGAGCGGGCGATTGCCGTCGTCGGGATTGCGCCGCCAGGAGCCGAGATGCACTTCATAAACGAGCATGGGCTCTTTGAACCAATCGGTCTGGGCGCGCTTCTCCAGCCACGCCGCGTCGTTCCATTGGTAATCCTCCACGTTCCACACGACGGACGCGTTGTTCGGCGGGCTCTCGAAATAGGAGCCGTAGGGATCGGTCTTGAGCCGCATCGCACCCTTGCGCGGGACGATCTCGTATTTGTAGAGCACGCCGGCTTGCAGGCCGGGGATGAAAATCTCCCAGACGCCGGAATTGCCGAGCGCACGCATTGGGAAATAGCGCCCGTCCCACTGGCAGAAGTCGCCGACGACCGATACGCGTGCGGCATTCGGTGCCCAAACGGCGAAGGAGACGCCCTTCACGCCATCCACGGTGCGGACATGCGCGCCGAGCTTCTGATACACGCGATGTTCCGTGCCTTCGTTGAACAGATAGAGATCCTGTTCGCTGAGCGTCGGCAGAAAGCTGTAGGGATCGAAGAATTGCCGGATGTCGCCGCTGCCCTTCTCGACGCGCAGGCGGTAGCGGAAGAATTCGGTCTGGTCGGTGATGAACACCTCGAAGAATCCGAGCGGGTCGAGCTTCTCCATCGGGTAACGCTTTTCCGTTTGGCCGCGCTCGTCCACGACCGCGCATGACGTTGCGTCCTGCACGAAGGCGCGCACGACGAGGCCGCGCTGGCCGTTGTGCGTGATCGGGTGCATGCCGAGCAGCGCGTGCGGCTGGCCCGTCTGGCCCTTCAAAAACTGCTCCAGTTCTTTGCGTGTCGCGATCATGATGTTCGTATTTGGTTCAATCGTGCTTCAGCCCGGTGCAAACAATTTCCACCGCTTCCTGCAACTCTCCGGACCCACTCCCAACCCCTCCGCGGAGGCGAACAAGCGGCGCATCCGAATTCCGGCTCCCCTCCTCAGAGGGGTTGGGGGTGGGTTGCCCCGTTCACTTCGCCCGGATGTAATCGTAAATGTTCAGGTAATGCTGGCCCGGATGGTTCCATGAAAAATCCGACCGCATCGCGTTCAGCATCAGATGCCGGAAGTGTTCGGGATACTGATAATAGCACGCGATGGCGCGGTTCAGCCCGGACTCCATGCCGGCGTTGTCCGCATGGTCGAACACGTAGCCGTTGCGCTCATGCAATGGACGGTGCGAATGATCCTTGTCGAACACCGTGTCCACCAGGCCGCCGACGGCGCGCACGATCGGCACCGTGCCGTAGCGCATCGCGATGAGCTGTGTCAGGCCGCACGGCTCGTAGCGGCTCGGCACGATCATCATGTCTGCGCCGGCGTAGATGAGCCGCGCCAGTTCTTCGTGGTAGCCAATTTCGAGGTGGCAATCCGGGCTGTCGTTCAAATGCCGCTTCAACCCGAGGAAATGATCGTTGATGCCGTGCTCTGGGCTGTTGCCGAGCAAGACGAACTGCGCGCGATTGTTCAGCGAATGGAAAATCGCGTGGCGGACGAGTTCCAAACCCTTCTGCTGGTCGAGCCGCCCGATGAACGCGACGATCGGCTTTTCATTGTCCGCGAGCCAGAAGCGCTGCCGCAACGCGCGCTTGTTCGCGTATTTCTGCTCGATGCTCTGCGCGTTGTAATGCGCCGGGATGTGCTTGTCCGTTTCCGGATTGAACTGCTCGTAGTCGAGCCCGTTTAGCACACCGCCGTATTTGCATTGATGAATGTGCAGCGTCGGTTCGAGGCCGAAGCCCTGCCCGCCGTCCTTGGCCTCCCACGCGTGCCGGGGCGACACCGTCGTGACAAAGTTCGAGTAAACGATGCCGCCCTTCATCAGGTTGAGCGCATGATGATTGTGGTTGTCGCGCAGGCGGTCGTAATGGAAGAAGTATTCAGGCCGGTTCAGCCCCGTGGCGCGCAGGATGTGTTCGCCCGTCGTGCCCTGGTGGCGGAAGTTGTGGATCGTGAAGCACACCCGCGGGTGCCGCATGCCCAGATGTTGATACATCTCCCAGAGCAAAACCGGCACCAGCGCCGTCTGCCAGTCGTGGCAGTGGATGACATCCGGTTGCTTGCCCGTCTTGAGCATGAATTCGAGCGCGGCGCGGCAGAAGAACGCGAAGCGCAGCACGTCGTCGTTGTGGCCGTAATAGACGCCGCGATTGAAGAAGTTGTCCGCCGAGTGCGGCTCGATGAAGAAACACTTCCGCCCGTGGACGAACCCGAACCACACGCTCGTGTTGATGACGCCGCCATACCACGGCACCGGGAGATTCTCATACGTTTTGGTCAGACCCCAGACGTGGTCATAACGCATGTGGTTGTATTTCGGCAGAATGATCTCGACGGCGTTGCCGCGCAATTCGAGTTCGCGGGCGAGACCGTAGACCACGTCGCCCAAGCCGCCGACCTTCGCGACGGGCGCGAGTTCGGGTGAAATCATCATCACGAACATGGGCGGAGTGGATGGCTTCGGCGGAGCGGGAGCTTCGGCCACCGGTGCGGCATCTTCCGCCTTTTCCTCCGGCAATTTCAACTCCGGAACTTCGCGGATGATTTGTTCTTCAGAGACGGGTGCTGTTCTGGCCGGTGAGGGTTTGGTTGCGATGGGGGCAGATGCTGCGTGCGAACTTGCTTCCGGCGCGCCGGCGGGTTTGGGCTCGGCCTTTGTCGCTGGAGTTGCAGCAATCGGAGCCACAGGCGCCGCAACGGTTCGGGATTTCGCTTCTGGCCTCGGCTTAACCTCGGGCGAAGGCGCTGCAGGCTGTCGGTGGGGCTCCTTGGTGCTTTCCACCCGTGTCGGTGCGAATGATTCGGCCGGGGGTGTGGTGGCCTTGGGGAGAATCGCAGCCTCCAAAACATCGCTCAAGCTGGCGAGCCCAGCGGCCGGCGCCGGAGTGGCTGCCGGGGCGGTCGCTTTCACTGGATCGGGGGTGGAAGATTCTGGAGGTTGGCTCGCTGTGCTTGGCGCGGGTGCGCCGGAAGCGGGGTTGGTTTGTGCCGGCGAGCTGGGCGTTTTGGACGAGCGTTTCTTGGCCATATCGCTTCACGCACGACGGGGTTTGGCGCATGCGTTGCTCAAAGGCTAGCCCTGAGCGCGACGCGGCCAAAGCAAAAACCCGCCGGGGTCCGTAAAAATCGCTGCACAGCGCCCGGCGAAATAATTTGCACGCGTCGTCAGCGCCACTTACCAATCGTTTGTGCTGGATGAGTTGATCAAAAATCGCGCCGACCTGTGGCTCGGGGTGGAAAAACGAAGCCACGGCGCCGAATTGGAGATCGTTCTGCGCCTCAAGGGTGCCGGGCGACAGGTGCTGCATTGGGGCGTCGCGTCGCGCCGTTCCGGCCAATGGCAGGCGCCCGCCGAATCCGCCCGGCCGCCCGGCACCGTGTCCGCCGGCCAACAAGCCGTGCAGACACCGTTCCCGGCGGTGGAAGGCGAACGCTCCCTCACGCTGCGCTTCGCCGAGGCCGATGCCCCGCGCTTCCTTGTGTTCGTTTTGTTCAATGCCGACGCCAACCGCTGGGACAACAACGGTGGGAAAGATTACTGGATCCAGCTCGTCGAGCGCCCCACCTCTGCGTTGCCGCTTTCGGCGTTGCAGGAGCGCATCGTTGCGGGCGAGATGGGGCCGCACGGCTGGACGCTCATGCACCGGTTCAACCTGTGCCACGAGTTGATTGACGAAGCAGGCGATGCGCGCGATGCCTGGGCCACGTTGTTCGTCTGGCTGCGCTACTCGGGCATCCGCCAGCTCGACTGGCAGCGCAA
The DNA here is from genome assembly GCA_035765895.1 of Verrucomicrobiia bacterium. Lineage (NCBI taxonomy): Bacteria > Pseudomonadati > Verrucomicrobiota > Verrucomicrobiia > Verrucomicrobiia bacterium. The sequence continues at coordinate 18,166 of DASTWL010000058.1, forward strand.
TTACAACACCAAGCCGCGCGAACTTTCCCACGCGCAGGACCGGCTGACCGCGCGGCTCGCGACCGCCTTCATCCAGCAACCCACCAACCGCGACCTCATCCGCGCCCTGCTCGCGTGCCTGGGCCGCGGCGGCGACGGCCAGCGCATCCGGGATGAAATCCTCCAGATCATGCACCGCCACCACATCAAGGAGGTCGGCGGCACGTGGATGGAGCAATGGCACCAGAAGCTGCACAACAACACGACGCCCGACGACGTCGTCATCTGCGAGGCGTATCTGGCGTTTCTCCACGCGAATGGCGACTTGCGGGCTTACGATCAAACCTTGCTCGCGGGCGGAGTAACGCGTGAGCGATTGGCCGGCTTCGAGCGGCCCATCACGCAAAATCCCGAGTGGCATCCGCACCTCAAGGACGCGTTGCTCCATGACTTCGGCAACTACCTCGTGCTGCTCAAGTCGGTTCACTCCGGCACGGATTTGTTCACGGCCATCAACGCGGCCGGTCACCTGCTTGATGGCGGCGCGCGCGACACGCTGGGCTGGCTGTTGCACAACTTCCAGAATCCGCACGTCGGCGTGACCGACCTGGTCAGCGGCATCACAAAGGTCCGCCAGACGCTGCACGCGCGGCTCAATCACGAAGGTAACGCGGGCATCGTGAAGGAACTGCTTTACCTCGACCTCGCACTGGAACAGGCGTTGCGCACCGTCATCGAGCGCGCGATTCATTCCGGTTTCAGCGGGGAGCAACTGGTGGACCTCATCGCCCGCGCGACGGAGAACCTGCTGCTCGTAGCGCAGGCGTCCTCGCCCGCGAGTTCCGGCACCGTCCCGGTGCCGGACGGGAACGCTCGAACCGGCGGCGGGACGCCGCCTCCACTCGCAGCCGGGACGGCGGCGCCACCCGATGAACTTCCCCAATGCCAGCGCGAATGGCAGCGGCTCCCGGCGGAGCAACGCTTCAGCCCGGATTGGGCGTTGCACGCGAAAGCAGCGCTTGACCGGCTGCGTCGCGCCGTCGAAGGGCAGATTGATTCCGCCTACCAGCTCCTCCAGCCGAAAGCTGAGGTGCTGGGCAAAGCGTTCGAGGCCGACCAATGGGTCGTGAAACTTTTCTCCGAGGAAGTCGTGCGCGGACAGTCGGTCTTCCTGCTCTCAATGCTGATCCATCATTTCGATCCGGTGCTGCGCAAGCTCGCCAAACTCGGTGACTGGCAGGTCATCAGCCCGAGCAGCGCGATGGGTGAAGTGCTGGTGGTGGAGTCGTTCCGGGCGGTGCAAGGAAGGCGTTTTGAGCAACCCACCATAATCGTGGCGGAAAAAGTTTTCGGCGACGAAGAACCACCCGAAGGCGTGCGCGCCGTCATCACGCCCAGCTCGGTGGATCTCGTGTCGCACGTCGCGGTGCGGGCGCGGAATGCCAACCTGCTCTTTGCGACGTGCTACGATCGCGCCTGCTTCGACCGGCTCAAGGCGATGCCGGGGCAGGTGGTTGAACTCCAGGTCAGCGCAACGGGCGATGTGTTGTTCGCCGCGTCCGCGGGGAAAATTCCCAAGACGCCGGCGCGCCGGAACGCGCGGCCCCAAGCCAGGGTGGCGCCCGCGAAGCCTTCGCTGGATGTGCTGACAATGGCGGAATTCACGAAGGGCCGCGTCGGCGGGAAGTCGTGGCACCTCAAGGAACTCAGCGCGAAGCTGCCCGACTGGCTGCGCACGCCGCGCTCGGTGGCGCTGCCGTTCGGCGTGTTCGATGCCGTGCTGGCGGACGAGGCGAATGCAGCAGTGGCCAGGCGTTATCAGGAACTACGGAAGTTGCTCGAACACTACAGCCAACCCCTCACCCCGTCCCGCTCCCCATCCGATGGGGAGCGGGTGGCCGAAGGCCGGGTGAAGGGAGGCGTTGACAGTCCAGAAGACCGGTTGGCAGAGATGCGCGCAAGCTTGCTGGAGTTGGAAATTCCGGCGGCGTTACAGGCGAAGCTTCAGGCGCTGATGCAAAGGACTGGTCTTCCGGCAGCGAAAGACTGGGCCATTGCGGCAAAGCGCATCAAACAAGTCTGGGCGTCGAAATGGAACGACCGCGCGTATTTCAGCCGCCAGGCGCGCGGCTTTCCGCACGAGGCCGTGCAGATGGCGGTGTTGATTCAGGAAGTCATCGAAGCCGAGTTTGCGTTCGTCATTCACACGGTGAATCCATTCACGGGCAATCATGACGAAGTGTATGCCGAGGTCGTGCCGGGCTTGGGCGAAACGCTGGTGGGCAATTATCCCGGCCGGGCGTTGAGCTTCGTTTGCCCGAAGAAAAGCGGCGCACCAACCGTGCTGGCGTATCCGAGCAAGAGCGTCGGCCTGTTCGGCGCCGGGTTGATTTTCCGCTCGGACTCGAACGCCGAAGACCTCGAAGGCTACGCGGGCGCCGGTCTCTACGACAGCGTGCTGCTGACGGAACCGCAGGAGCGGACGCTGGATTACACTTCCGAGCGGCTCGTGTGGGACGTCGCGCAGCGCGCCGGGCTGCTCGGCCAGATTGCGCGCCTCGGTGAAGTGGTGGAGCAGGCGTTTGGCGCGCCGCAGGACATCGAGGGCGCCTTCAGCCACGGGAAATTCTTCGTCGTCCAGACCCGGCCCCAGGTGGGATTGTGAAATGAAACTGCGCATTGGCAACCAGACCGCGCACTCGGCGAGTTCGATGTTGGAACCGTTTGAGTTCGCCCTGGCCAACGGCTTTACCGCATTCGAGTTTTTCCCGGATCGCGGGCCGATGGACGCGGGCGGATGGGATGAACGGGAGGTGGATGCCGCGGCGCGGCGGGCCATCCGGCAGAGCGCGCAAGCCCAGGACGTGATGCTCACGGTGCACGCGCCGCTGGACTTCAATCCGCTGCGGAATCCCGAGGACGGCCGGCTTTACAGCACCATTGAATTCGCGCACGCCATCGGCGCGACGTTGGTGAACGTGCATCTGGATGCGCGGGACGGCGCCGGGCATTTTGTGCGCGCGCTGCGGCCGGCCTTGGTGCTGACCGCCGAGGCCGGTCTGAAACTGGCGGTGGAGAACACCGTCTGGACCGGGCCGGAGGATTTCAACGCGCTGTTCGACGCCCTGCGGCAATGTGCGGACGTGCCGACGGCGCATGTGGGCATGTGTTTTGATCTCGGCCACGCCAATTTGTTTGAAGCCACACGCAACAACTACTGGCGCTATTTCGACGCGCTGTCGCCACGCGTCCGGGTCATTCACCTGCACCTGCACGAGAACCACGGCGACAAGGACAGCCATCTGCCGCTCTTCACCGGGCCGTCGGGCTACAACGCCACCGGCCTGGCGGGACTGTTGCGGCGGCTGCAGCAGCGGAATTTTGACGGTTGCGCGATTCTGGAGCAATGGCCCCAGCCGCCGTCGCTTCTGGTAAACGCGCGTGACGGATTGCTCAACTTGCTTCATGCTGTGGGGGCAGCGGAGGCAAGTTTTGCATGATCATCTACAACCTTTTTCCATTGTTGGCCGGCAATGTCCGGAACTGGACGCCGCATCTGCAACGCGCCGCGGACCTGGGCTTCGACTGGGTGTTCATCAACCCGGTTCACTATCCGGGCTACTCGGGCAGCCTGTATTCGGTGAAGGATTATTTCCGGCTCAATCCGTTGTTCGTGGAAGGCACCACGCCGCGCCAGCAGGCGGCGGAATTCAAGCGGATGGCGGCGACCGCAAAGAAGCTGGGCCTGAAACTCATGGTGGACCTCGTCGTGAGCCACTGCGCGTTTGATTCCGATCTGATTCGGCAGCATCCCAAGTGGTTCAAACACGAGCACGGCAAAATTGCGCATCCCTGGTGCATGGAGGGGGAGAAAAAGGTCGTCTGGAAGGATCTCGCGCAGTTCGATCACAAGCACACGCCGGACAAGGAGGGGTTGTTCCGGTATTTGTTCGAGGTGGTGGAGTTTTTGATCAGCCTCGGCGTGCAGGGATTTCGCGCGGACGCGGCTTACCAGGTGCCGGACGTCTTCTGGCAACGGCTCATCACCGAGACGCACAAGAAACATCCGGGGGTGGTGTTCCTCGCCGAAACGCTGGGCTGCTCGCCGGCGCAGACGGCGCAGACCGCGCGCGCAGGTTTTGAATACATTTTCAACAGCTCGAAATGGTGGGACTACACGAGCCCGTGGCTGCTGGAGCAATACAACCTCACCCGCGCCTTCGCCAAATCCGTGAGCTTTCCCGCCAGCCACGACACGCCGCGGCTGGCGGGAGATTTGCCCGACGACCTCGCGGCCGTCAAACGGCAGTATCTGTTCAGCGCGCTGTTCTCGGCCGGCATCATGATGCCGATTGGCTTTGAATTTGGCTTTCGCCGCCGGCTGCATGTCGTGGACACGCGGCCGACCGATTGGGAGGAAACCGGCGTGGATTTGTCGCCGTTCATCCGCGCCGTCAACCACATCAAGGCCGCCAATCCGGTTTTTCAGGAAGACGCGCCAACCGAGGTGCTGGCGACGCAGAATCCGAACATTTTATATCTGTGGAAGGGTTCGTTGTCGGCCCGGCAGGAGGCCCTGATCATTCTCAACAAGGACCGCGCGAACAAACAGCACTTCGCCACGGACAACTTGTATCGCGACATCCAGGGCAGCGGTCCGCTCTACGACGTGTCGCCGGAATATCCGTTGGATTACCTGCCCACGCCTTACGAATACGGTTTGCGGCCGAGCCAGGTCATCGTGCTGGTCACCAAACCGGGCAAAGCGTGAAAGACAGCGCGCCAACGCCTCAAGCGGGGCAACGGCCGGGCGATCCCGGCCGGCTCACCAGTTCGGGGCGTCTTCCTCGTCGTCCGTGGCCATGACGGCCAGCGGCTTTTTCGGCCACGCCGGCTTGCGCTGGCCGGCGCAGGCGCTGCCCGTTCGCTGATTCGGCGCCAGTGCCTGCCGTTGGCGGTAACGTTCACCCGCGTTGCGCGCGACGGTGATCGGCTTGCCGGTGTCGTAGTCGAGCCCGGTCACATACATCGCGGTCGCGGGCATCAATGGCAGCGGAATGAAGTCCTGCACCTGCTGGAGATTCCAGTTGGACTTCTTCAGGAATTTTTCCACCACGCCCATTTCCTGGTCGCCGCAGCCGGGAAAGCTCGAAATGAAATACGGCACGAGGTATTGCTCCTTGCCCGCCGCCTTGCTCTCTTCGCGAAACAGTTCCTGAAAGCGTTCGAAGGGAACGGCCGGCTTGCGCATGCGTTTGAGCACGTCGGGATGCAGGTGTTCCGGTGCGACCTTGAGGTGGCCGGAAACGTGGTGGTGGATGAGTTCCTTCAAATACTCCGGTGTGCGGAACGCCACGTCCATGCGGATGCCGGACTGGATGTGAACGTGCTTCACGCCTTCGGCCTGGCGGGCCGCGCGCATGAGCTGGATGGCCGGGTCGCTCTCCACGTGGAACTTGCTGCAGATCGTCGGATGCAGGCAGCTTGGGCGCCGGCAGACTTTGCACGCGTCCTCCACGTCGTTTTCGCAGCCGTAGAGATTGGCCGTCGGCCCGCCGAGATCGGAAATGGTGCCGCGAAAATCCGGTGATTCGCTCATCTGCCGGACCTCCTTCAGGATGGATTCCTGGCTGCGGCTCGTGAGGAATTTGCCCTGGTGCACGCCAATCCCGCAGAATGTGCAGCCGGCCGGACAGCCGCGCACGACCGTCACGGAATCCTTGATCATTGTGAACGCCGGAATCGGCTTCTGGTAGATGGGGTGCGGCCGCCGTGCGAAGGGCAGGTCATACAACGCATCCATCTCCGGACCTTTCAGCGGGAACGCGGGGGATTCGATGACCACCGCGCGGTCGCCGTGTCGCTGCACCAGCACCCGGCCGTTGAACGGGCTTTGCTCGCGCTCGACGATTTTGGTGATGGGCGTGATGAGGTTCTTGTCCTGCAGCAGCGCGTCGTAGCTGGGCAGCTCCAGCAGTTTGCTGAAATCCAGCGCCGCCGTGGCCTTGGCGCCGAGCAACCGTGCCGTGCCGCGGATGCCCGCGAGGTCCCGTCCGGCGTTCAGCCGCTGGGCGATTTCCCGCGCCGCATTTTCGCCCATGCCAAAGACGAGCAGGTCCGCCTTGGCATCGAGCAGGATCGAAGGTTTGAAGCCGTCGGACCAATAATCATAATGCGCCACGCGCCGCAGGCTGGCCTCGACGCCGCCGAGCACGATGGGCAGGCCGGGGAACGCGCGCCGGGCGAGCTGGGCGTAAACGACGGCGGCGTGATTGGGACGCTGGCCAATCCGACCTTCCTCACTATAGGCATCCTCGCGGCGCTTGTGGCGCGCGGCGGTGTAGTTCGACACCATCGAATCCAAATTGCCCGCCGTGACGCCGCAAAACAAGCGGGGCCGGCCCATCACTTTCAAGGCTTCGGCGTTGCGCCAGTCGGGCTGGGCGATGATGCCGACGCGGAAGCCATCCGCTTCCAGCACGCGCCCGATGACGGCCGCGCCAAAGCTCGGATGATCGATGTAGGCGTCCCCGGTGATGAGGAGCACATCGAGCTGTTCCCAGCCCCGCGCGTCCATGTCCGCGCGCGAGATGGGGAGGAATTGGGGGGTTCCGGCTGGCATTGAATTCAACTTCATCATCCTGCAATAACGGGCTTCAGCCTTGCACAGGAATGAAGTTATTCCAACTCACAATCGCGGGAAAAGGCGGCCGGGCCAAACCCTTCATCACCGGTTACTTGCCCGCCGACAACGCCTGGAGCGCGGCTTCGTAAACCATCCTAAGCGGGACGCCGGCTTGGGCAGCCGCCGCGCGGCACGACTCAAATTCCGGTGCGGCCTGAACGATTTCCTCGTTCAGCCGTCCCAGCTTGACGGTGATTTCGCCGTAGGGCGTCGCCGCCTGGATCAACTCGCGCCGCAGCTTGCGCCGCTCGGCCAGCGTGCGTCGCACCCCAAAGGCGGTCGTTTCGCGCAGGAGCATTTCCGAGAACCGGTCGGCATCCGCCTCCGCACACAGCACGGTCAGCAACACGGCGGGCCGGTTCTTCTTCATCTGGATCGGCGTGTGGAACACATCCAGCGCGCCGGCGGCCAGCGCCCTTTCCACGAAGGCGCCGAGCCATTCGCCGCTGATGTCGTCGAGATTGGTCTCAAGCACCGCGATGGTGTCGGTCTCCCAATCGATCGCGGCGGGCGGATTGAGGCGGGCGGATGCCGCGGGCGAAGTTTCCGTTACCCAGGGCGCGGGCGCCGGGCTCTCGGGCTGTTCGGCGTCCGGCGTTTCGGGTTCCGCGCGGTGCGTTTCCCCCAGCACCGCCCGCAGCACATTGGGGCGCGTCTGGTTGTCGCGCGTGCCGAGTCCGAAGCCGACCTTTTCCGCGACCAGCTCCTGCATCGGCCCGAAGCTTTCGGCGAATTCGGCCAGCAGCGCGGCGCCGGTCGGCGTGACGAGTTCATGCGGCTCCTCGCATTGCGTGACGGAAATGCCCCGCGCGCCGAGAATGCCCAGCGTTGCCGGCGTGGGCAGCGGAAACCGGCCGTGCGCGCAATTCACCCAGCCGCTGCCTTCCTGCACGGGCGCGGCCAGCACGCGCGGCCGGCCGAGCAGTTCCAGCGCGATGCACGCGCCCACAATGTCCACGATGGAATCCACGGCGCCGACTTCGTGAAAGTGCACCTGTTCCGGCGGTTTGCCGTGCACCTGGCCTTCGGCCACCGCGATGCGATGGAAGACCGCGATGGCCTTTTCCTTAACCCATTCCGAAAGCGCGCTGCGCGAGATGAGCTCGCAAATATCGGTGAAGTTGCGTTCGTGCGAATGCTCAGGTTGGGCCGGGCTGGTGGCGACCGGATTGTATTTGGTGAAGGAGGCGTTCAAAATTTTCGCCCCGCTGCGTTTCGGCTTGGCGGGCGGATGCACGTGCGGCACTGCATGTGGATGAGGATGGGGATGCGGGTGCGCGTGAGAATGGCCATGATTGGCGGGCGATTCCAGATGGACGTCGAATTTGGTGCCGGCGATGCCGGACTTCTCCTTCCGGGCGACGCGCAGGTGATAACCGTTCACCCCCAGCTTGGCGATTTCGTGTTCGAGCTGGTGCGCATCCACGCCCAGATCGATCAGCGCGGCAATGAACATGTCGCCGCTGATGCCGCTGAAGATGTCGAGGTAGAGGGTTTTCATGGGAGGGGTGAATGAGTTGCAAAAGCGAAAGGTTTAATCAGTCCAATGGCGGATGCAGTCGGCATGACTCAGGCAACTCTTTCGCTCATGTAACTCATTTAACTGCTGCACTGTTTTGGCTGGCCGCCAGCGCATTGACCTGGCTGGCGGCGAACCCGGCGCCAAAGCCGTTGTCAATGTTCACCACGGTCACGCCGCTGCCGCAACTGTTCAGCATGCCCAGCAACGCGGCCAGTCCGCCGAAGCTGGCGCCGTAACCGATGCTCGTCGGGACGGCGATCACGGGCCGGGCCACCAGGCCCGCGACCACGCTTGGCAACGCACCTTCCATGCCAGCGACCACGACGAGGACGTTTGCGCGCTGGATGGTTTCCAGCCGGGCCAGCAGGCGATGCAACCCGGCGACGCCAACATCCCAGATGCGTTCAACCCGATTGCCCATGATCTCGGCGGTAAGTGCCGCCTCCTCGGCCACGGGCAAATCGCTGGTGCCCGCGCAAATCACGGCCACCGTGCCCGGGCGTTTGGGCAGGGGCGTTTTCTCAATGGTGAGGCAACGGCCCACTTCATGGTGAACGGCCGCCTTGAACTTGCGGCAAACGGCCCGGGCTTGCTCGGGCGTGACGCGGGTCACCAGCACGCGGCCGTTGTGCTCCACCAGCTTGGCGGCGATTTTCACGACCTGCGCCGGGGTTTTGCCCGCGCCAAAGATGACCTCGGGAAACCCGTTGCGCAGCGCGCGGTGCGTATCGACGGAGGCAAAGCCGAGATTCGCCACGGGCGCGGCTTGAAAGGCTTGGAGCACGGTTTCGCGGCTGGCCTGGCCCGCACGAAACTTCTCGAGCAACTGGGTGGCTTCAGATGTCGTCACGCGCGCACCATGCCACAGCTTACGCCATCGGTCACGCTGCAAACTCGCCGCCAAAACGACGGCGGCCGCACCAGTTCGTGGGGCGGCTACGCCTGCCGAAACTCCTGCACGCTGCGCACGAAATCATCCGGGACACCGAAGTCAAAGCGCTGGGCGCTGGTCATTTCGAGGGCGAGATAGCCTTCGCGCTGGCGCTGGATTTCCTGGGCGCGCGTCAGTTGGAATTCGCCGTTGTCGCGCACGTTGTCGCGGATCATTTCGGCGAGGATGTCGTAGATGCTGGGCGCGAGCAGGTGCATGCCGAACCAGCCCAGCCACGTCCCGGCGGGCAAACCATCCACGTGCAACTGCTGCTTCGCCACGGCCACGGCGGGCTTCTCGATGATGAGCGAAATGTCAATCAATCGCGGATTCTCAGCGCGCCGTCTGCCGGCGATGGTGCCGTAGCCTTTCAACTCTTCCGTCGAAATGCGGTTCACCGCCGACACCGAACGGCCGCCGCTGACGCCGGCCATTTGCGCCAGTTCGACGAAGGGTGAAACGATGCTTGTTTCAGGGAGCGGAGCGCGGCCGTCCTCGGCCGCAGCGGTTTGATTGCAGTTGGACGTGCTGCGGCTGGGGACAGCCGCGGTCCGTTTCGCACGGAACAGGTGATCGCCGAGGCAAAGGAGGACAGGTTCGCCGTTCGCAAAAGCTTTGCTTTGGAACACGGCATGACCGTAGCCGTCCTGCGTGGTTTGCACCGCGAACGAGACACGCTGGGCAAAGCCGCGCATCTGCTCGGCTTCGCGCAGGAGCGCCGGATATTTGGCGAGGCGCTTGAGGTAATCGTCGCCGGGGCCGTTCAAGTAGGCGCGGATCATCTCGTCCTCGCCGGGCTGGACGATGATGCAGAGCTCGCGGATGCCGGCGGCTTCGAGTTCCAGCAGGTGGTAATGGAACAGCGCGCGCGCGATGCCGTCGGGGCCGACGACGGGGAACAGTTCCTTCTTCACCGCGTGCGACGCGGGAAAGTGGCGTGTGCCGAGTCCGGCCACGGGGATGACGGCTTTGCGGATGATCATGGGAAGAATGAGGAAGGGGGAAGATCCAACATCGAACAACCAACAACCAACTTCCAAGGGGTGTTGCGCGCCGCGATGGAATTCACTGGATGTTCGATGTTGGATGTTGAGTGTTGGATGTTTTCCAGAGGGTTGAAACGCTCGCCCTCACCCCGGCCCTCTCCCCCGGGGAGAGGGAGAATCGTGCGCCGGTTTTGGGAAATGCTGGAAGCCGGAGCTGGCTCGGTGAACTTACGCCAAGCGAAAACGTGCGATGGCTGTTCCCTCTCCTGGGGGAGAGGGTCAGGGTGAGGGCGGGCGGCACTCCATCTCCTTGTGCCAACGCGACCGCGCGCGTGCGATGCGGGAAGGTGGCGCGTGCCGAGTCCGGCCACGGGGATGACGGCTTTGCGGAGGGTCATGGGGAATTGGATTAAAGCGACCTGATCAACTTGTCGTAATCGGCGTGCGAGCCGATGAAAAACCAAAGCGATGTTTCGTCAGTGCGGACACAAACTGCCCGCCAGTCCAGGCCGATGCGAGCGGAGAAGATGGGGCGGGTGGCGTGAACCTGTTTGAACTGAAGACTCGGATGCCACGGGTCGCGCAACCACGTGCCAAAGGCTTTTCGCGCCTGCCGCCGGAGTGAGGCGGCAATTCCGCGAGATGCTTCCGGAACTGTTTAGTCGTTCGGGAAGTCACGCTTTACATCCAGGGGCTGCGTCTTGCCGTCCGCCAGTTCGCGCAGCGCGCCGTCCGCCAGCCGGGACAGCTCGTCCTGCGAGGAGGCAAACGACTGCTCCCAGCGCCGTTCCGATTCCAGTTCCGCCAGGAGCAGCGAGGCCACGGCATCCTGCTCAGATTCGGACAGCTTTGAAGCTTCCTTGAAAGCGCGTTCAAGCAGTTGCGTCATGGCGGAAAAATAGGCCGATTAACGGTCTGGAGCAAGGAGGAGCGCGGAGCCGATACCGGTCACGGGGATGACGGCTCTGCGGATGGTTACTTGCGGCCTGGTCATCGAATTGGCTTTTCCAGTTTGCTCACCACGAATGCCAGAACGCAAATGAACGCGGCGATGAGGGCACAGGCACCAACGCCCACAAAGATGACAAGGAGAATACTTGGATCGTCGTCGTCCGTATCGTAGTGCTCCAATGCGAACCACAAAGCCGTATAAAGTGCGACAAGCACCAGTGTCGTAATGGCCGCCCGCTTGGCGACCAGTTGGGTTGTGGTGCTTTTACTCACGGCATGCGGATCTGAGTTAAGCTGAAGCCTCCCCCGACATGAGCGAAGTCCAGCGCCATGCATTTGCCTTCAAACCTCCCGCCGTTGCCACCCGTGCGCGCCGAAGACGTAACGGCGGGCGCCGAATTCCAGCGCGCCGGGCGACGTGCCTTCAAAGATGTCCGGCATCACGCCGATGCGGCGCGAATACTCGGTGGCGATCTGCGGGATGTATTCCTTGAGCGCGTCGAGCTGGCCAAAGACGGCCACGGTGCCGCCGGTGCCGCCGCCGGTGATCTTCGCGCCGTAAAGCCCCGCCTTGGCGCCGCGCTTGTGCACGGCTTCGACGAGAAAATCCACCTCCTCGACGGAAAGATGGCAGTTGTCCTTGTAGCTGGCGTGCGCGCCATACATGCATTCGCCGGCGGTGATGAGCGCCCTATCGTCGCCGGCCTTCGCGGCGCGGAGGGCGTCCATGAATTTCAGCACGCGCTCGTTTTCCTCGATGGGATGGCGCGTCGGCCCGACGACCGAATACGTTGCGTCGGGCTGGATGGTGGTGACGGGATCGTCGTGCGTCTTGAAGCGGTTGAGGAATTCCGAGCCGACGATTTCCTGTGGGATTTCCTTTTCGTAACCCTCGCGGAATTCTTTCGAGGAAAGTTCCGTGAGGTAGTTCAACGCCGCGCGACCGGTGCGGGCGCGGATTTCGTTGATCATCTTCTTGCCCATGAACGCGCCGATGCGGGTGTCGCTGTAGGGATTGCCGGCGACGGAATGGCGGACCATCGAGTTGATGCCGACAAAGCCGGCGCCCGGCGGAATCTCCACTTCGCCGACGACCTGCCCGGGCCGGCAGAGAATGTGCGTGAGGCGGTTCTGGTGGCCGCACGTGATGGCGGTTTGGTCCATGATGCCGCAGGGCGCGCCCACGACGTGGTTTTCCGCCATCTGGCCGAGCCGCGCCAGCCGTGCGGCATCCAGCTGGAGGCCGAGATACGCGTTCAGGCATTGCAGCGTGCCGATTTCGACGGCGGCCGAACTGCCGATGCCGACGTTCATGGGCACGGCGCTGAGGAGCAGCATGCTGAAGCCGTAGGGCAGCTTCACCGATTCTTCGCGCAACAACGTGAAGATGCTGCCGCCAATGTAAGCCGCCCAGGAAATCAGCGGATTGGCCTGGCACAACGCCCGCACCTGGGCGTAGTCCGCCAGCCCGTCGCCCGAGGCGAAGTAATCGAGCGGGATGCGCGTCTCCACCGGCAAACTGCGCTGGCCCGCCTGCATCGTGCGGATGCGCAGCGTGCGGTCCGTGCGCGGCTGGAGCGCCATCAACATGCCCCGGCCGAGGACGGCCTCGCAGACGTTGGCGCCGGAGTAATCGGCAATGCCGCCCATCACGTCGAGCCGGGCCGGCACGCGTGACACCCAGATTTCGCCGCTGTTGAAGAAGCTCGCGAAGCCGGTGGGGTCGCTGTTGGGTTTGCGCAGCAGGTGCTCGAATTCGTGCAGCTCAAAAGGCAGAGATTTGGTTTCCATGATTCGCGTGCGTCGTCGCTTCGGATGCGGCGGAAAAATGCCAAGCCCGGGCCGGCCGGTCACGCGGGAAAACCAGTCCGGCCGGTGCGCCGGCCCCGTTCACGCCCGCGGTTTCGGGTGGTGATGGCGGAACAACTTGTCGCGGCAGGCAATCAGGTAGGCCACGATCACGACGTTCCCCGCGAGCAGGCTGAACATGGCCCAGCTGAACTTGCCCAGCAGTTCGAACATTTCGAGCGGGATGAAAAAGGCCGTCTCCGCGATGGCGAACCAGACGGCCCACCACGAGCGGCGAATCAGCCCGAAGCCTTCAATCGCGAGCAGCAAGGCGTAGAGCAGGCTGCCCGATGCCAGCCAGCGCAGGTTGGTGGGGGTGATTTTGGCGAGGTTTTCGCCGACGCGCGCGAAGAAGCGGTGCTCCGGATCGATGCGCACGAAGCGCAGCACGTTGTCGAACACCTGGCCGACGTCCTTGCCGATGAGCGAGGCAAAGCCCGCCGCGAGCAGCGCCAGCAACAGCGCCTTGCCCAGCTTGACGACAATGATGGCCCAAAGCGTCGGGGCACGGCGCCGGATGAACGACGTCTCCACTTGGGCGGACGCAGGCATCAGCGCACCCGGGCCAGCAGCCAGCCGGACAGTTCGCTGATGGGCAGCCGCTCCTGCCGGCCGTCGTCGCGGTGGCGGATGGTGACGGTGTCCTTCAACTCCGGCTTCTCGCCGAGTGATTCAAAATCAATCGTCACGCAGAATGGCGTGCCGGCTTCGTCCTGCCGCGCGTAACGGCGGCCGATCGACCCCGCATCGTCATAGAACGCATTCATCTGGCCGCGCAACAACTGATAGACCTCGCGCGCCTTGGCCACCAGTTCGGGCTTGTTCTTCAGCAACGGCAGCACGGCCACCTTGGTCGGCGCCACGCGCGGATGGAACTTCATGATGATGCGCGTCTCGCTCCTGCCCTTGTCGTCGGTCTCGGTGACTTCCGTATAGGCGTTGGCGATGAGCGCGAGGATGAGGCGGTCTACGCCGGCTGACGGTTCGATGACGTGCGGAACGTATTGGCCCTTCGCGAGACCGTTCGCATCGTCGGTGGCCTGCTTCGCGGCGGCTTCCGCTTCCACGCCGGATTTTTCCAGGTAGCGTTTGCGGTTCTCGTAGTAGCGGCGCCAGAGGTCATCCTGCTTTTCCTTGGGCAGCTTGCCCCAGGCCGTGCGCAGTTCCTCGTCGAACACGCCCATCGGCTTGCCGGAGAACCGCGCGTGCTGGCTCAGGTCGAAATCACTGCGTGCCGCGATGCCTTCGAGTTCCTCGCCCTTCAACTCGCCCTTTTCGTCGCGCTTGCTGAACGGGAACTTGAACAGGATGTCCACCGTGGCCCGGGCGTAATGCGCCAGTTCCTCCGGCTTCTGCCAGTATTCGACCAGTGTGTGGCGCGGCAGGCCGATGCCTTCATAAAACCGGAGGCGTTCCTCGACCCAGTATTGATGCCAGAGCTGCCAGCCCCAGTTGGGCTGCGGTTCGCCCGGATGACCGGGGCCGCCCGGCGTGGCGACGGCGCCGCTGATCGCTTCGATTGCCTCGTCGGGCTTGATGAAGAACTCCAGCTCCATCTGCTCGAATTCGCGCGAGCGGAAGGTGTAATTGCGCGGCGTCACCTCGTTGCGGAACGCCTTGCCGATTTGCGCGATGCCGAACGGCACCTTCTGGCGCGACGTTTCCAGCACGTTCTTGAACTGCGCGAAAATTGCCTGGGCGGTTTCGGGGCGCAGGTAGGCAATGGCCGAATCATCCTGCACCGGGCCCACGTAGGTCTGGAACATCAGGTTGAAGGCGCGCGGCGCGGTCTTCTCGCCGTGGCAGTCCTTCACGCACTTGCTGGGCTTTTGCGGGCAGGGGATTTCGTCAATCTGGTCCGCGCGGAAACGGCCCTTGCAGGTTTTGCAATCAATCATCGGATCGCTGAACGTCGCCACGTGGCCGGAGGCCTTCCAGATGTCTGGCGACATGATGATGGTGGCTTCGAGGCCGGCAACGTCGTCGCGCTGGCGGATCATGGTATTCCACCAGAGCTCCTTGACGTTGCGCTTGAGTTCGGCGCCGAGCGGACCGTAATCCCAGAAGCCGTTGATGCCACCGTAGATTTCCGACGACTGGAAAATGAAGCCACGACGTTTGCACAAGGAGACGATTTTCTCCATCAACACATTTTCTTTCGGCTCGGCCATAGGGTGCGCAGTGTTCTGAATGGGCGGAAACAAGTCAAGGAAGGGGGAACTGCGAGGCGGATTGCCCGCACCGTTCAAAGCTCGTCCTCGCGCTCGGCGTAGAACAACTGCCAGGCCCGGTCGTAATCCGCCTCGGGCACGAACACGTGCGTCTCGCGGCTGAGATCGCCGTCGTCCGGCTGGCTGGGATCGGCAAATTCTTGCGTGGCGGCGATGCCATGCTTTTCCAGCATCACGACCAGCAACTCGGCCTTGATGACGGGCCCGGTGAAGAAACGCTTCATGCCCGCAAGATGACGCAACTACTCCGGCATGGCGAGGCGGAGGATGGCGTTGGTGTGTGCTTCCAGGTTCAGTCTCAGTGCGTTGGTCACGACCTCCTGGAGTTTGGCCGAGTTCATTTGCTGCACGCTGCCATCGGCCAAAGCCATATTGCCGCCGCCTTGGTGGCCCTGGCCAGCCCACGTGGGGACGTCGTTGGATCGGATGGTCAGAATCTTTTGGACCGTCGGGTGGCCCGTTGTAAGGAAACGGTCGCCCGCGAGCGGAAATTCCGGCAGAACCTCTTCGGCCTCCAAGGCGATGAAATAGCTGATATTGGTGTTCGCGAGCGTGCTGAAATTGGCTGCGGGCCGGCGTGAATCAGCCGGACAGGCGAGAATGAACGGCGTGCCCAGTTCATTCGACAGGACTTGAAATGTGCGCCACACCTCGTTGGCGAACTCAAGCGTTCCTTGCCGGTTCGTGGAGCGCGCCATCGGGAATTTATCGTCGCTGTCAGGGCTCCAAATTCGGAATGACAGGCCGATTTGCTTCAAATACGAGACGCAGTGAATGCGCTGCGCCCTTTGCCGTGCGTGGATGAGGCCGGGAATCAGGACTAAAGCGAGCAGGATGATGGTGCCGACCAGAACGATCAGTTCAATGACGGTGAAGGCCGGGCGATTGGCTTTTGAACTAAATCGCATGGCCAGTCAGGGAATCGCTAGACGGAACGCCGTGTTCGTGGTGGCGGCGTAGTAGGCGGCGAGTGCGTTGGTGGCGGAACGATTTAGCCCGGCATTGTTCAATTGTTGCACGCTGCCATCAGCAAAGCAGAGGTTTCCTTGGTTGGTGTGAATCTGAGCCGTCCAATTCAACTTCAGATTGGTTCGCAACATCAGCACCCCTCGGGCAGACCGCAAGCCGTTGGTCGAAATGTTGCGATCTCCGGAAAGCCACATGTCGGGCAATATTTCATCCGCCTCCGGCACGACGAAGTAACTCACGTTGGCATCGCGCAAGGCGGCAAAGTTGGTGGCGCTTGTGCGACCTGAATCGTTCGGACAAACGAGGTCTCTCGGGGTGCCCAGTTCATTCGACATGACCGCGAAATGCGGAAAGACAACGCCAGATCGAACGCATTCCATCGTGCCACCATTATTGGTGGAAACCTGCATTGGATATTTGTCGCCGTTGTCGCCGCTCCACAAGCGGAAGGAGAGCCCAATTTGTTTCATTTGAAGGACGCAGTTTACTTGGCTCGACGTGGTGTGCGCCCGGGCGAAATAGCTGAGGCCCACCATTGCTACGATCACCGCTGCGATAAGCATCACCAACAGATCAAGAGCACTTGTGTCGCCGCGTTCTGAAGAATGGCTCCTCGTTTGCATGGTCCCGCCAATTGTGAATTTTACCCGACTGACATCTGGAACACTGTCATTCTAGCCGGAAACCAAGCGGATGGCGAGCGAGGGGTTTTGAAGAGCGCCGACCAAACAAGGCCGCAGCGCTCTTGCGTTCAGGTATCGAGTTCCGACTTCAGCGCGCTTCCGGCGGAGTGGCGGAAGGAACGTTGGTTTCGGGCGCGTTCGGCGTCGGCCGCAGTCGTTCGCGGGGCGGCTGCTCGCCGGCGCGGCCGGCCTGCCGCGCCGTGCGCTTCATCAAGTCCTCGAACTTGCGCCGTTGTTCGGGCGAGAGTTCGGCGCGGATTTTTTCCCGCACGGATTGGAGTTCCTTGCGCATGTCCGGCGCGACGCTTTCCCAGATCTTGCGGCTGCGTTCCTGGCCGTCACGGAGGATTTTCTCGATGCGTTCGCGCTGTTCGGTGCTGAGGTCCAGTTCCCGGTTGGCGCGGACGAGAAATTCAAGGCGCTGCAATTGCGCGGGCGTGACGTTGGCGGCGGGCGCGTTGGTGTTGCCGCTGAACAGGCGCGGCGGGCGAATCTTGACCGGCGTGGCAACGTGCCGGACCAGCAGGCCGCCGGTGATCACGCCGGCGCCGAAGATCACCATCGTGGCGAGAATGACTTTCCAGGAATTCACCAGGCGGAATTGCCGTCCTGGGTGACGGCGACGAGCAGGGTGTTTTCGAGCTGTTGCGAGAGGTCGGTCGAATTCGTGCTGCCGGCGGGATTGAAGGCGGCCCACGCGCACAACAGCAGGGCGATGGCGACGCACGGCGCGGCCGCCCGCCACAGCGCCTGCGACCACGCGGCCCACTGGTCCACCCGGCGCAGGTTGCCGAGCTGCGCCATGATGCGCTGTTCAAAGGCGTAAGGCACCGCGTCGGACGGCGGATGGGCCCGCGCGGCGGAGATGAGTTTGCGTTCGAGTTGGGTTGCCTTCATACGCACAAAAATTCAGACGCCTCCGTGGGAGGCCCGGTTACAAATACTTGTCCCGGGCGATTCTGGCCAGAATCTTTCGCATTTCGGCCCGGGCCCGGAACGCGCGCACCTTGACCAGCGGCACGGACCAGCCGGTGAGCCGGGCGATTTCCTTGACCGGCCGGTCTTCAATTTCCAGCAGCGTGATGATGGTGCGCGCGGCGGGCGAAAGTTGCTCCAGCACGCGCTCGATCAACTGCCTGGCTGCTGCGGCGTTTTCCGGGGCGCCGGCGGGATCCGTCACAAAGCGGTCCAGCCAGTCCGCCTCGGGTTCCGTCAGGTCGGTGAAATTCGATTCGCGGTTGCGCTGGTGGGCGCGGAGAAAGTCGTAACACGTCCGCACCGCGAGCCGCATCAGCCAGTGCTCGAAGGGCGCATCACCGCGAAAGGTGCCCAGCTTCTGGTAGGCCTTCAGCCAGATTTCCTGGACGATGTCCTGCACCTCGTCCTCGCGCCGGGCGTAACGGCGCGCGGTGGCGAACAGGCGCGGGGAATATTTCTGGACCAGCGTCTCGAAGCCGGCTGGGCTGCCTTGCAGCACAGCCGCAATGATTTCCGCATCGGTCAGGTCCATGCCGCGGGCACTATGCCAAAAACCCGGAATCCGCCAAAGGGCAAAGCCACTGCCGGAGCAGTGGCTTGCCGCACAACGTCAGGTGGGATGGCAACCTCACGGCTTGGCCGGGGGAGGCAGATCGTTTTCGTCCCGCAAACCGGCGGGCGGGCGCGGCGCAGGTGTTTTGGCCGGGCTTTGCGGTCCGCGAATCAGGTGGCGGGGTGCCGCCGGGCTTTTGAGTTGCTCAATTTGCTCGGCGCTGAGCGGCGGTTGGAGTTTGGACACGGCCCGGGCGCGAATCAGGTTCAACTGCACCTCGATTTGGGCGGCCGCTTCAAGTTTCTGCCGCACCACGGTTTCGTCGTAATTCGTGCCGAGGGTTGCCGTGAAGGCGTCCTGCCGGGCGGTGCGCAGTTGTTCCTCCAAAGCGTGAATGCCCTCACGGCTGTCCGCCAGCAGCTTGCGCATTGACTCGCGCTGTTCCGGAGTGAGCACGGCAAACACCCGCTCGATTCCGTCGCCCGGACCGGGGCGGTTGACTTGTCCGATTTGAGGGCGAACCGGATTGGGAAACTGTTGGCTGCGCAGTTCACTGAGCTTGGCCTTGCGCTCTTCGGGCGTCATGTTGCGCAGTTGCTCGCGCAATTCCTCCCAGTTGGGCTTGTCCGGTTGGGGCGCGGCATCTTGAGCCGGCAAAACGCCGGGCCAGCCCATGCCGATCAGGAGACTGCACAGCAGCACTTTGGTTTTCATCACCATCACAAACAGCGTTGTTGAGTTAAAGTTGCACCAAAAGAGACGTTCTGACCGGGGCGGGGGTTACGAACCGGCGCGCTTCAGCGCGTGATTTGGAGGGTTTTCTCGAACGCGGCGGAAAACTCCTTGATCTGGGCGGTGATTTTGGCGGGCTGCTCGATCAACCGGCCAAGCATCTTGTCCGTCAGGTCAGGCTTCAGCCGGGCGAGTTCGGCCGCCGCCATCATCAAGGCGAGGTTATTGTTAATGTCGTGTCGCATTTTGGACAGTTTTTCGTTCAACTCCCCGACTTGTGCGGGCGTTAACATCACCGGTTGTTCAGGCAAACCCATCAGCGCACGATTCGGGAAACTTCCGGCAAAAGCAAGTCACAAGCTGGCACCCGCAGCGCGAGGTGCGCCTTTTGCGTGGCAGAGGCACGGGACTCCGCTAAAATCGGAACATGCAACGCATTGGCGTCTATGGCGGGTCGTTTGATCCGGTGCATCGCGGGCATCTGCTCGTCGCGCAGGCGGCGTTCGAGGAACTGGCGCTCGACCGCTTGTTCTTCGTGCCCGCGGCACAGTCGCCATTCAAGCAGGCGTCGCGTCCGGCTTCGGGGCCGCTGCGCGCCCGGATGCTGCGCCTCGCGCTGGCAGGCCTCGCGTGGTGTGAAGTGGACGAACAGGAACTGCGCCGCGAAGGAGTTTCCTACTCGGTGGATACACTGCGCAGCTATGCGGCCCGCTTTCCGGGGGCGGAACTGTTTTACCTGATTGGCGCCGACAACGTCGCCACGCTGCCGCAGTGGCGTGAGGCTGGCGAGCTCGCGCGGCTCGCTGAATTCGTCGTCATTCCCCGGCCGGGCGAAGCGGCGGCACCGGTTCCGGCGCCGTTTCGCGGGCAGACGCTGCGGGGCTGGCCATTGGGCGTTTCGTCGTCGGAAATTCGGGCGCGCGTCCGGGCCGGTCAGACCGTGGCGCACCTGGCGCCGGCGCCGGTGGCCGAGGTCATTGCCAACAATGGGCTTTATCTCTGACGGCCCCTGCGCCAAGCTGCCCCGCAATCGAAGCAATGGATTCCAAAAAACTCGCCCTCTTGTGCCGCAAATTGGCCGACGACAAGAAAGCGGAAAACATCGTCGTCCTGGACGTGCGAAAAATCTCCTCGGTCACGGATTACTTCGTGCTCGCCTCCGGTTCCAGCGAGCCGCATCTGCGCGCCATTGTGGATGAGATCACGGACCGGTTGCGCGAGGACCACGACGTTGTGCCGAGCGGCAAGGACGGGACGATCAACACCGCGTGGGTGGTGCTCGATTACTTCGATGTCATGGTGCACATCATGCGGTCCGATATGCGCGAGCATTACAATCTCGAAGGGCTGTGGAACGATGCGCCCCGGGTCAAGCCCCGCGCCACCAAAAAGAAAACAGCGCCGGCAACCTGAGTTGCGGCGCTGGCTGAAGACGGGTCTCGGGGTTCAAGCTTCCGGTTTGGGCGGGATTTCACCGGCGGCCTTAACCATTTCCTCCACAATCCGCTTGAAGTCGTCCAGGCCAGGGGCCGGCACGATGATGTTGTCCCGCCGCCCGCCGACATCTTCGGTGATCCGCAGGAAGCGGCCGCGGGGATTTTCCTTCAAGGTGAAGATGAAGGTTTTCCGCTCAACCTGGATTTTCTCGGTCTTCAGTGTCTCCTCGTTCATGGGCGGTCGCGGCTGCCCGTAAGAACGATTCCCATAAGGCGACGGTCGTTCGTTTGAGATCATATCGCTAACCCTCGAAGACGCCTCAGTGCGCCGCTGAAGGATGCCGCAACATCGCGCACCCGGCGGGGTTGTCAACCCCGGAATTGCGGCGGGCGGACGAACCGGGCGGTTTCCGGCGGTTGACTCATCCGCAGCACGTAAACCACCAGCCCGCCCAGCACGAACACGTTTACCACCTGCGACGCGGCATGCCAGAGCTTGAAGCTCCGTTCGGCGGCCTGCCGCTGGGCGACCGGATAGTTGGTGGCATACTTGATGGCGTGCAGCCGGCGCATCTTGGGCAGCAGCCAGTAGTTGCCCAGCAGCGTGAACGCGAAAATCACCAGGAGCAAATTCAGCAGCAGCCGGCGGCCTCGGCGCGGCTGATACAACCACTCCGCGGCCAGATGCGCCAGGGCGAGCACACAGCAGACCAGTTGAAACGTGAAGAAGCGCGCCACGCCAATCTGGGCGATCGCGCCGGAGAAATAAGGAAAGTAGTCCGGACCGAGCAGCCGCCGCATCTCGCCTGAGAACGGCATGGTGCCGGCCACGAAGGTGAAGAAGATGGATCCGCCAAACCAGATGGCCGCATTCAAGAAGCCAAAAAATCTCAGAATGCCCGTCATGCGGCCACCGTAGGCGGAAAGGCAAACCGTGCCAAGCCCGGGTTATTCACGAGGCGCCGGTGCACGGTTGACATTCCCGGGCGTTCAGGCCAAGGAAGAGCTGCCCGAACCATGCCCTTTTACGAATACGAACTCTGCGAAGGGGATTGCAAAGTCTGTGGCGGCCGCTTCACGTTGATGCGCCCGGTGAGTGCGCCGCCACTAACCCAGTGCCCCGCGTGCAAGAAGCCCGTCCGCAAGGTGCTTTCCACCTTCAGTTCGCCGCAGAAGCTCAAACCACTTTCCATCACCGACGCCAAAAAAGCTGGCTTTACCGTGCTCAAGAAATCGAGCAAGGGCGAATACGAAAAGCAGTGAGGGCAGGGCGTGTCAGCGGCCAAAATCTTTTCCCCCGGCCCGGGCACCAGTTGCAAACCATCAGGGGCGCATCACTGAATGTT
Source organism: Verrucomicrobiia bacterium (assembly GCA_035765895.1). Lineage (NCBI taxonomy): Bacteria > Pseudomonadati > Verrucomicrobiota > Verrucomicrobiia > Verrucomicrobiia bacterium. Next base: position 39,996 of record DASTWL010000058.1, read on the forward strand.
CAGTTCGCGCGTGATGCCGAATTTCTCGATGCGTTTGCGCAGCGTGGCGCGGGTGATCCCCAGCAGCTTGGCGGCCTGCACCTGATTGTTGTTCGTCTCGCGCAACGCCTCCATCACCAGCACGCGCTCCACGGCCGGAATCACCTTCAGCTTTGGATCCTTGCGGGCCAGCTTGAACATCTGCATTGCCAGCGGGCCAAGGTCGCCCAGCGCCGCGGGCGCCGGGCCGCCGGCCGTTGCCGCGCTCACGATCGTGGGCGCCGCCGCCGGGCCGGCGATTTCAGGCGGCAGATCGGAGAGCAGAATGGCGTCGCCTTTGGCCACCACGAGCGCGCGACGGACAACGTTCTCCAGCTCGCGCACGTTGCCGGGCCAGTGGTATTTTTCAAGCGCGCGCAGCACGCCGGCGGAAAGCGACTTGGGTTGCGTTTGCTGCTCACGCGCCAGCTTGCGCAGAAAATAATCCACGAGCAGCCGGATGTCCTCCTTGCGCTCACGCAGCGGCGGCATCGGAATGCGCACGACGTTGAGCCGGTAAAACAAATCCTCCCGGAACTGGCGCGCGGCCACGGCCTGTTCCAGCGGCTTGTTGGTCGCGGCGATGACGCGCACGTCCACCTTGAGGGGCGTGTTGCCGCCCACGCGCTCGAAGGTGCCGCTTTGCAGCACGCGCAGGATTTTGGTCTGTGTGGCGGGTGTCATGTCGCCGATTTCATCGAGGAAGATGGTGCCGCCGTTGCATTGCTCGAATTTGCCGATGCGCTGGCCGGTGGCGCCGGTGAATGCGCCGCGTTCGTGACCGAACAGCTCGCTCTCGAGCAGTTGCTCGGGAATGGCCGCGCAGTTGATGGCGAGGAACGGCTGCTGGCTGCGGCCGCTGTGGCTGTAGATCGCCCGGGCCACAAGTTCCTTGCCCGTGCCGCTCTCGCCGGTGATGAGCGCGGTGGCGTCGCTGGCGGCCAGCTGGCCGATCAGCTTGAAGACCTGTTGCATCGGCTCGGTGCGGCCGACGATGCCGAGTTCGTAATCCTCATTCTCCAGCAGCGGCGCAACGGACACCACCTGGCGCATGTCGCGCGCGGCCTTGAGCGCGTTGCCGACCAGTTCCTTCAGCTTCGGCACATCGAATGGCTTGAGCAGGTAATCGTAGGCGCCGAGCTTCATCGCCTCGATGGCAGTTTGCGTGGTGCCGTAGGCGGTCATCAGGATGACCAGGAGTTTTTTGTCGGACTCGCGGATTTTGCGCAGCGTTTCAAGGCCGGTCAGGCCGCCCATGCGCACGTCCATCAACACGAGGTCGGGCTTGAATTGGGGAATGACCCGCAATCCCTCCTCGCCACTGGAGGCGGTTTCGATCTCGAGGTCGGGAGAATCAAAAATGCGGCGGAACGAATATTGCACGTCCGCCTCGTCATCGATCAGTAGCAGCTTGCTTTTGTTCATTGGCGCCGCCCCATGAACCCACGCCCGGCGCGAAACTGCAAGCCGATTGGCGCCGCGGTGCGGCGTCACCGATCCTTGCCCAACTGCGCCCGCACCCAGTCCAGGGCCGCGTCGCGCGAGGTCAGTTCCTCGGCGAGTTGTTGGTCGCGGATTTCCGTCAGCAACGCCCCCAAGCCCGGGCCGGCGGCGACGCCGAGGGCCTTCAAGTCTTCCCCGGTAACCAGCGGCGGGAGGATTTGCGGCTGCCGCGCCAGTTCCGCGGCTTGGGCGACGAGGAAGTCGTAAATGTCCAGCCGGCCGTGGGACCCCAGGCAGTCGAGCCGGTGCAGCGCGAGTTCCAACGCGAACGTCGGCCGCAGCAGCAGTCGGCGCAGTGTCGCCTTCCGCATCTGTGGCGCGTCCTTGAACTGCATGTGAAACCGAACTGCGGTGGCCACGTCCTCGATTTGCTTTTTTGGAAAGCGCAGCCGCGTCATGATGGCGACCGCCAGGTCCGCGCCGAGCTTTTCATGACCGTAAAAATGAATGCTGCCGGTGGCGGGATCGCGTTCGGCCGTCAGCGGTTTCGCCACGTCGTGCAGCAAAACGGCCCAGGCGAGCAGCGGGTCGGCGTCGTCGGGCAGGTTTTGGAGCATCAACACCAGATGCTGGAACACCGTGCCCTCGGGATGAAAATCCGGCGACTGCTCGCACGTCGCGCACGCGGCAATCTCCGGGAGCACTTCGCCGAGCAAACCGCTTTTGTGGAGCAGCACGAGCCCGCGGGCCGCGATGGTTTGCACGGCGCCTTTGGCGCGGCCGGGCTGGAAGAGCTTCGCCAGTTCATCTCGCACGCGTTCCGGGCTGATGGCTTTGATCTTGGGGGCGAGGGCGCGCACGGCCGCGAGCGTGGCGGGCTCGATGGTGAAGTCCAGTTGGGCGGCGAAGCGCACCGCCCGCAACAGGCGAAGATGATCCTCGGCAAAGCGCTCCGCCGGGTGGCCAATGGTGCGAATGACCCGCCGTTCCAGATCCGCCTGACCGCCGACCCAGTCGCGCAATGTGGCTTGGACCGGATCGTAGAAAAGGCCGTTGATGGTGAAGTCGCGTCGGGCGGCGTCGGCCTGTGGATCGCCAAAGGTGACCTCACTGGGATGCCGTCCGTCGCGGTAATCGGATTCCGCGCGGAAGGTGGCCACTTGAAATTGGGCGCCATTTTCGACCACCACCATCACGCCGAACTTGCGGCCGACGGCGATGGTCTTGGGAAAGAGCCGTTCAATTTCATCAGGCACGGCGTTGGTGGCGATGTCGTAATCGCCCGGCTCGCGGCCGAGCAAAAAGTCCCGCACGCAGCCGCCGACCCAGAAGGCCGCGAAGCCCGCTTCCTGGAGGTGCCGCACGATGATGGTGGCGGTGTGACGCAGGATGTCTGGCGTGGTGTGGGTCATGGTCGTGCGGAATGTTTGGCACGAACCTGGTCAGTTGACACGCCGCGAATTTTCGTCCGGCCACGCCCTCAACCGGCCACTGGTTATGGCGTGCCGCAATCCGCTAATTAACACGGATTGCGGCATCGCGCTGCGGATGGGCGGCTTCACCCGTGAAGCGTGAGAGTTGCAGGTTGGCAACATTCCCGGCCTCCAGCGCGTGCGTGAAGTAATCCGGCGCGTTGCCGCCCCAGCGCACGCGGCAGTTCCGGAGCGTGATACGGGCCGCATTGTGCAAGGCAAAGCCGGGATTGCCTTGCGCCGGCACCGGCTCGTCCACCTTGGTCGGGCGATTGTCGAACAGGCCCCCGGGGTATTTCGTCCAGCGGTTCAGCTTCACCGAAACGTTGTCGAAGCGGACGTTCTCAATGTGACCGGGTTCGGTGCCATAAACGCGGATGCTGTTCTCCGCCACGCCGCGGACGTTTTCAACCCGCACCGCTTGAATCTTCCCCAGCCGGGTGTCGCCGGTGCGGGGAATGGCGGTGAAGGAAATCGCCTCGCCGCGTCCCCACCACGGATCGGAATAGTAACGCGCGGTGAATTGGATGTCGCGGAACACAATGTTGGAAACGCTGCCTTCGTCGCGGAGCTGGATGGTCAGGCCGCGGCTGCTCGTGCGGATTTTGCAGCGTTCAAAGACAATGTTGCGGATGTCGCTGGTGGTTTCGGTGCCGATTTTGAGGCCGGAATCCTGCGTCTCGATCACGCAATCCTGCACGTGGATGTCGGCCGAGGGGCCGTAGTCCTGCGCCTGCCGCGTGGCCTTGATGACGATGGCATCGTCACCGCTGCGGATGTCGCAGTTCTTGATGAGAACGCCGGTGCAATGGTCCGGGTCGATGCCGTCGCAGTTCGGCACGTCGAGGTGGTTGCGAATCGTGATGCCGTCCACAAGCACGCGGTGACAGCCAAGCAGGTGCAGGCCCCATTCCGGGGCGTCGCCGAAGGTGAGGTCGCGCACGATGAGGTTCGTGCAGCCGGTGAGGACGAACATCTTGGGCCGCCAGTCCTTGAACAGCCACCATTCGCCCTGCGCGTCATAACGGGTCATGAACGACAGGGCCCGGCCCAGGAATTTTCCCCGGCCGCTGAGGGTGAGGTTTTCCGCGTTGCGCGCCGTGAGCACGCCATCGCCTGCGTAGTCGGCGCGGTTGGTGCTGATGACCAGTTCCGCGCCGGCCTGCAGGTGAAAATCGATGTTGGCGCGCAGCACGAGCGTGCTGATGAGGAACGTGTGGCCCTTCGGAATGAGCACGCGCGCACCGTTGCCTGTCGTGGCGGCCGCATCGATGGTTTGCTGAATCGCTGCGGTGTCGAGCGTCACGCCATCGCCCTTCGCGCCGTAATCCAGCACGTTGAAAATTTTTTGCTCCGCAGCCGGACAACGCAAGGCCAGCGTCAGACTGAGAGCGACGAGGGCCGGCAGGGAAATGATGAAGGGGAGTTTCATGGTGGGTGGAGGGTTGAAATTTATTTCACGGCGACGTCCCACACCCTGGCCATGCGGGACTTTCCGGCCGGGCCTTCAATCCACAGCACCACGACATATTTGCCGCCGGCCTTGTAAGTGTGGAGCGGGTTTTGTTCGGTGGACGTTTCACCGTCGCCGAAGTTCCACCGCCACGAGGTGATTTTGCCCGCGGACAGATCCTTGAACGCGACGAGACGGCGGTCCATGTCCACGACCTGGAAGGACCACTGGGCAGCGATGGGCTTGCGGAAGGGCGGCTCCAACGGCATGAGCCGGAAGGCGCACAGTTCGCTGGCGTTGCCATACATCGTGTGTTTGCGCGAGAGATTCCAGAAGCCGTTGTTCTGCCCGCCGGAATGGACGTCGTCGTAATCAATCACGGCCCAGCACAGGCCGATGAGCTTGTTCTCCTTGAGCACGGATTCCACGGCGCGTTGCGGCCCCTCGGCGCCGGCGTAATCGAACGGGGTGATCCAGAATTCGAGGACGAGGTGGCCGCGTTCGCCCGGCTGAAAATGGTAGTCGCACGCCGCGTTGGCGTAGGGCAGTTCCTTGATCCACTGCGCCGGTCCCCAGGCCATGCACCAGTCCTTGCCCGCCGCGGGCGTGAAGATGTGGTAGTTCTGCGCGTGGGCGCCGTGGAACGTGAAGTAAGCCTCGTTGGTCCCGATGAGGCTCAACGCCGGATCCCATTTCTCAATGAACGGCCCGCCGGACAGGTCGCCGTCCACGGCTACTTCAAACGTGTCGTTGTGCAGGTCGGGCTGGGAAAAATCCCAGTAGTTGTCGTCGGCTTCGTAAAGAAAGTAGAGCCGGTTCAACCCCTTCACCCAGCCGACGCGCACGCGAACGTTGAGGGTGTTGGTGTCCGGCGCGGCAAAACGGCCCGTGTCATCCACCAGCTGGTCGGTGCCGATGACGTAATGTTCGGGCACGATGTCCCAATCGTTGGTTTTGCCATCGATGGTCGGGATCTTGTCCGCCGGGAACTGAAAGATGGGGAAAATGGTGTTGGTGCGTTCGAGCGCCTGCGCCGATCCGGCCACGAGCAGCACCGCGGCAAGGCAAAAGGGGAGGGCGTGTTTCATGGGACAAAAATGAACGCGCCAACTCTGGCAGAGTTGGCGGTTCAAGTCAGTCAGGAATCGTGGTGCTGCCCCGGCCGGCTTCGCGCGGGGCGCAGGAGCGACCGGTCCGGCCCGCACCGGCCTTGGCGGGAATTACCACCAGAAGACCGGCACTCCCCCTTGAGTGCGGGGAAACGTCAGCTTGAAATTTCGCCATTCGACATGGCTGTCGAGCATCGCCAAGTTGCCGCCGGCGGGAATGCTCTGGTTCAAGTGCGGTGAATTGTGCTTCTCCGACCAGCCGCCCGGGATCTGGGTGTATTGATACCGGTCGCGGAGGGCGGGGTTGTTCTGGCCGGGCAGGGACAATGTGGCATCGGCCAGCATGACGCGGTCCGACGTGGCCGGGGCGGGCATCGTGACGCCCGTGGTGGGATCCTTGATGGCTTGCGTCAGAATCTTCACGTTCTCGTTGGTTTTGATGAGGCTGGGCGCGCCGGGAAACGTCGTGGCGTAACCGATGACGCGGAAGCCGAGGTTTTGGAAGCCGGCGACCCCGCCCCACAACTCGTCGTTGTCCTGCTGCTTGAAGGAGGGGCAATACATGATGTGCCGTTGGGCGCCGTTTTGCGTCATGGCATCCACGATGGACACCTGCATGTCCCAGAGCCAGCTGCCGGTGGCGAGCGGCGGCAGGTTGTTGTTGTTGTCGTTTGCGTAAATCTGGCAGGCCAGTCCGAACTGCCGCAGGTTGCTGGCACACTGGGTGCGTTTGGCCTTTTCCTTGGCCTTGCTCAGGGCTGGCAACAGCATGGCGGCGAGAATCGCGATGATGGCGATGACGACCAGGAGTTCAATCAGGGTAAAAGCGTGCCGGCGGCGCGCGACAACAATTGGGTGGTTGGGTGACGTTGGGTTCATAATTACTTAACAAACCTAGTCAATAAACCCGCGCTTCGCAATTACCCGAATGGGTGAAGTGCCAGCTGGACTTACTGGGCTTCGCCCCAGAGTGACTTCAGGTGGCGCACACCGGCCTGCACCTCGTCCACGGTGAGCCGGGGGCTCAGCTCGAAGACTTTGATGTGGTGCGGTTTAACAAATGCCTTGAGCGCGGCAAAATCCACGTTGCCGGTGCCGGGCGGGCAATGGTCACGTCCGGGCGGCTGCACGTCGTGCAGGTGCCAGCCGGCGTGGCGCGCCTGCAACGACTCAACCTGGAGCAGGTGGCTGATGAAACCGAGGTTCTCCTTGATTTGGGCGTGGCCTGTGTCGTGCCAGTAGGTCACGGCCGGGCTTTCAAACCCGGCCAGAAACCGGGGCAGATCGCTGTCGAGCGGTATTTCCTCCAAGGCTTCGCGATTTTCGATGCCGAGCCGGAGGTTGCGCTTTTCCGCTTCGGGCACGAGCTGCTTGAGGAATTCAGTGGTGCGCTCGACGAAGGGGCCTTTTTTTGCCTCGCGCTTCGCGTCCACTTCGGCGCAGAGCATCTGGTATTTGGGCGTGTCGTTTTGGCCGGCGGCCACGAGGCTCAACAACTTATCGTTGTAATCCTTCATTTCGATGCAGCCCAGGTGGAGCACGACGAGGGGGGCGTTCACGCGTTCGGCAAACTCAAGCGTCTTGAGGGTGTAACGCATGGCCAGTTCGCGCTCACGCGGGCGCTCGGCCGAGAACTTGTAGAGGTTCGGCGCGGAGCCGTTTACGCCCATGGGCAGCGGACAGAAATTGTGCAGGCTGGAAATCCTGATTTCGCCGGCGTCCACAGCTTCGAGAATGCCGGGCACGAGGCTGATGCGCGTGCCGTGGCTGAGCTCGGCGAATTCAAAGCCCAAGTCGCGGATTTCCCGCAACATGGCCCGGCCGTCCGTGTGACGGTGCGAGTTCCAACAGGTTGAAAGTGAATACATGACGTTCGGGAGCTTCGAAATACACGAACCCCGGACGCGTTGGAAGTTGAAGGTTGCGCCGGGCGTGATTTTGTCGGCGATCGGGGCGGGAGGCAAAAACCAAAAACCGGCTGCCGTTCGAAGACGGCAGCCGGTTGTGAAAGTCAACGGATGCGACTAGTCGGCGTAACGGCGGGCCAGCATGGCGGAGAAGCGCGAAACCTTCTCCTTGCGGCGACGGCGCTCGCTCGGCTTCTCGTAATGCCGGTGGGCGCGGACGGTGCGCAGCGTGCCTTCGCGATCCAGCCGCTTCTTCAGCCGGCGCAGCGCCTTTTCGATCGGTTCGCCCTTCTTGAGTTTGATCTCAGTCATTCAATGTCACATCCCTTCCAACGACCTCGTGACGCATGGTTGAATGCGCCCGCTCCGGTCAGGGTCGGACAGTGTAAGGCTGGCGCCGGGCTTGTCAACGAGGCATCCGGGCCAACCGGGCGCGACGACTGGATTCGGCGCAATTCAAAGCTTGCATTGAGCCTGACTTTTCCTAGTTTGCACGGCTCCCCAACGGGGAAAGCAAACAGATCAACAGCATCCAAGTTATGGCAGTCAACGCAAACGACCTTCGCCGCGGCATGGCGGTGGATTTCAACGGTGACATCTGCGTCGTCCTCGACGTGCAACACCGCACCCCCGGCAACCTGCGCGCTTTCGTGCAGGCCTCCCTGCGCAGCATCCGCACCGGCAAGTCTTCCGACATCCGTTTCAGCTCCTCCCAGAAGATCGAAGTGGTCCCGATGATGACCACCAAGATGGAATACAGCTACAAGGATGGTCAGGATTTTGTTTTCACCAATCCGGAAACCTACGAGACCGTGACGCTCACGCCCGAACTGGTCGGCGACGCCAGGAACTACCTCGTCGAGAATGCACCGGTCACGGTCACGTTCATCGAGGACAAGGCAGTTTCCGTTGAAGTGCCTGCCAGCGTGGTGCTCACGGTGACCGATGCGCCGGAAGGCATCCGCGGGGACTCGGCCAACAACGTGCAGAAGCCGGCGACGCTTGAAACCGGCATTTCCGTGCAGGTGCCGCTGTTCATCAAGACGGGCGAGAAAATCAAGATCGACACGCGCACCGGCAAATACATGGAGCGCGCCTGAACGGTTGCTCATCCCTTTGCAAGCCCGCCGTCCGGCGGGCTTTTTTTATTCCCGTCCGCCGGTCGTGCGCATCGGCGACGTGGCGGATTCACACAAACCGATGAACGTTTCCTCGGCGAGGTTTAGTCGCTTGCCACGCCAGTGGAGAATGCCCCAGCGGCGTTGCAGCTTGCGCCGGCCGAGGGGCAGGGCGACGAGCGAACCCTCCTCAATTTCCTTGCGCGCCACCCACGGAGCCAGAATGCAGATGCCGAGTCCCAGCTTCACCAGTTCCTTCGTGGCTTCCATGCTGCCCAGCTCGATCACGGTGTTCAGCACCATGTCTTCGCGGCGGAAATATTCCTCCGTCAGGCGGAACGTGACGCTGTTCTTGCTGTAGAGGATGTAGTTCTGGCGGGGAATCTCCGCCCGTTCCACGCGTCCCGCCCTGGCCCATGGATGCAGGGCGCCCACGAGGAAGTGCAGTTCGTCGGTGAACAACGGCTGAAAGTCCAGTTGCGGTTCGTTCTGTGGTTCCAGCGAGAGCGCGAGGTCAACCCGATGTTGCAGCAGCGCGTTGACCAGGGCGGGCGTGTCACCCGGCTCGATGGTGATGACGTGTTCGGGAAAGCTTTCCTTGAACTCCCGCAGCACCGGCGGGATGAGATGCTGGCAGGCGGTCGTGCTGGCGCCCAGACGAAGGCGTCCGCGACCCCACTTGCCGAGATGCTCGAGGGATTCGCGGGCTTGTTCCATTTCCTGCAAAATTTTTGACGCATGGTGCAGCAACTGTTCGCCTGCCTGAGTAAGGGCAACCCTTTTGCCCAGCCTGTCCAAAAGACGACAGCCAACATCGCGCTCGAGCGCCTTGATTGAGTGGCTGACGGCGGATTGGGTGAGGTGCAAATCACGCGCGGTCTGCGTGAAGCTGCCCGTGTGCGCGAGTGTGCAGAACGCGCGAATCTGTCTGCTGTCAAGCGGTGTGTTCATCCATGAACCTCGTTCATTGTTTCCATGGGAAATAACCAGAGCATTCATTGCGCCATCGGACGCCGGCTGGCACACGCATCGCTTGAGAGGCGGTCGTTGAGATTGGGAAAGCGCCATGAGCAAACCACAACAGTCAACCTTCACGCCCCTCAAAACGCGCGCTTTGCGCGTGGGCTTTGTGCCGTTGACCGACTGCGCGCCACTCGTAATGGCCGCCGAACTGGGCCTGTTTCGCAAATACGGTCTGAACGTCATGCTCAGTCGGGAGCTGGGCTGGGCCACCATTCGCGACAAGATCATTTACGGTGAACTGGATGCCGCGCATGCGGTGGCGGGCCTGCCCATGGCCGCCACGCTGGGACTCGGCTCCGTTCCTTGTGAGTGTGTGACCGGCCTGGTGCTGAACCTGCACGGCAACGGCATTACGTTGTCCAACGAACTGTGCTGCCGTGGTGTGACCGACGCCGCCACGCTGCGAACACAGATCAAGCTGCCGCGGTCCGGACGCGCGCTGACTTTCGGCATCGTTTCCGCCGTTTCCTCCCATAACTTCCTGCTGCGTGGCTGGCTGGCGGCCGCAGGGATCAATCCGGACCGAGATGTGCGGATTGTGGTGGTTCCGCCGCCGCAAATGGTAGCCAACCTCAAATCGGGCAATCTTGATGGCTTCTGTGTTGGCGAACCATGGAACTCGGTCGCGGTGCAGGCGCGCGCAGGCGTCTGCGTTGCCGTAAGTTCTCAACTGGAGCCGGGCCACCCGGAAAAAGTGCTCATGGTCCGGCGCGAGTTCGCCGAAAAACGCGAACCGGAACATTTCGCGTTGATGGCTGCATTGCTGGAAGCCTGCGCGTTTTGCGACGAGCCCGCCAATCACGAGCTGCTCGTTGAAGTGCTCGCCCGGCCGCAATACGTGGGCGCGGCGGCCGCAGCCCTGCGGTGCGGCATCATGGGAGAATTCGCCCTGGTCGGCGGGCAGCCTTGCCGTGTCGCGGACTTCAACGTCTTTCACCGGAACGATGCCAACGAACCGGGCGGGGACAAGGCGGCCTGGGTGCTCCAGCACATGCGCAGCTGCGGTCAGCATCAGGAGCCGTCCGATTTTAATTTTGCCCTCGGCCGCCGGGTTTTCCGGATTGACCTGTTTGAGCAGGCACTGCGGCTGCGCGAGGCCAATGCCGCTCCAATTCACCATGAACAACCCAACAATGAACTCTCCTTTGCGTGAAATGAAACTCCTGCGAATGCCTCGAATGGTCGTGCGTTGCGTTACCGTTTTGATGCTGTCCTGGCTGACGCCGCTGCTGCTGTCGGCGGCACCCGGTAAATTGGAAACCACTGAACTCAAATTTGGCTTCATCAAGCTGACCGACTGCGCCCCGCTGGTCATCGCCAAGGAAAAGGGTTTCTTCGATGACGAAGGCCTCGACGTGACGCTGGAAGCCCAGGCGAATTGGAAGATCCTTCTGGATCGCGTGATCTCCGGCGAACTCGACGGTGCGCACATGCTCGCCGGCCAGCCGATCGCCGCGACCATCGGCTTTGGCACCAAGGCCGATGTCATCACCGCGTTCAGCATGGATCTCAATGGCAACGGCATCACGGTCTCAAAAGATATTTGGACCCAGATGCATGAGGCGAATCCCGCGTTGAAAGGCGACCAGATTGCGCGCCCGGTCAAGGCGGACACGCTTAAGCCAATCGTCCAAAAATACAAAGCGGACGGCACGCCGCTGAAACTCGGCATGGTGTTCCCGGTCTCAACGCACAATTACTATCTGCGCTACTGGCTCGCCGCGGGCGGCATCAAGCCCGGCTACTACACGCCGACGGACATCAGCGGCACCAGCGATGGTGACGTGTTGATTTCCGTCACGCCGCCGCCGCAGATGCCGGCGACGATGGCGCAGGGCACGATCCAGGGTTATTGCGTGGGTGAACCGTGGAATCAAAAGGCCGTGTTGAGCGGCATCGGCGTTTCCGTGGTGACGGACACTGAAATCTGGAAGAACAATCCGGAAAAAGTTTTCGGCGTCACCGCCGCCTGGGCTGCGAAAAATCCCAAGACGCATCTGGCCGTGGTGAAGGCGCTCATCCGCGCCGGCAAATGGCTGGACGCCAGCCCGGAGAACCGCAAGGAAGCCTGTAAGATTCTCTCCATGCCGCAATACGTCGGCGCGGATTACAAAGTCATCGCCAACTCGATGACCGGCACCTGGGAATACATGCCCGGCGACACGCGCGACGTGCCGGATTTCAACGTCTTCTTTCGCTACAACGCCACCTATCCCTATTACAGCGATTGCATCTGGTTCCTGACGCAGATGCGCCGCTGGGGGCAGATTTCTGAATCCAAGCCGGACGCCTGGTATGCGGAAACTGCCAAGAAAGTTTACCGCCCCGACATCTATCTCGCCGCCGCCGAGGCGCTGGTGAAGGAAGGCAAACTCACAGCCGACGAAGTGCCGAAGACCGACGGCTACAAGCCGGCGACCGCCGACTTCATTGACGGCATCGAATTCGACGCGCACCAGCCGAACGCCTACATCGGCAAGTTCGCCATCGGCCTGAAAGAATAATTCCCGACGGTTTTTAACGAAATGAGCGCCTTGATCCAAACCTTTGAAAATGTCGGACTGAACTGGTTCATCCCGTTTCTCCGGCTCCTGCGCGGCGAAAGTCCGAGCGAACAATTCCGGCAGATCCTGTTGAACATCGGCGTGCCGATCCTGGCCATGCTGATCTTCCTCGGCGCGTGGAGCTGGGTGGCCGGCCACGTGAAGGTGAGTTTCGGGTCCGTGCCCGGACCGGCGGCGGTCTGGGCGCAGGCCGGCGTCATGTGGGACGCCTACCGCGCCGACCGCGCGAGCGAGGCCGATTTCTATGTGAAGCAGGCGGAGAAGAAAAAAACCTTCCTCGCCGAGAATCCCGGCGGCACGTGGAAGGAGCGCAAGTATTCCGGCGCGCCGACCTACATTGACCAGATTTTCACCAGCCTGAAAACGGTTTTCGCCGGCTTCCTGATCGCCGCGTTCGTCGCGGTGCCGCTGGGCATCATCTGCGGCTTGAGCAAGGTGTTCAACAACGCGATGAATCCATTCATCCAGTTGTTCAAGCCCGTGTCGCCGCTCGCCTGGCTGCCCATCGTGATGATCATGGTCAGCGCGCTCTACAATCCCAAGGACCCGATGTTCGAGAAATCGTTCATCAGCTCGGCGTTCACCGTGGCGCTCTGTTCGCTCTGGCCTGCGCTCATCAACACCTCGCTCGGCGTGGCGCAGATTGACAACGATTATCTCAACGTCGCCCGCGTGCTGAAACTCGGCTGGTGGAAGAAGATCACCAAGATCGTCATCCCGTCCGCGTTGCCGCTCATCTTCACCGGCCTGCGCCTCTCGCTCGGCGTCGGCTGGATGGTGCTCATCGCGGCGGAAATGCTCGCGCAAAATCCCGGCCTCGGAAAATTCGTCTGGGACATGTTCCAGAACGGCAGCAGCGACACGCTCGCGCAGATCATGGTGGCCGTGTTCACCATCGGCATCATCGGTTTCATTTTGGACCGCATCATGATGATTCTGCAGCGCGCCGTCAGTTTCGACAACGCCACCATCCGTTGAATCATGGCCTTTCTTGAATTAAAAAGTGTTTCCAAAGGCTACGGTCTTGGTGCCAAACGCGCCGAGGTGCTGCACGGGATCAACCTCAGCATCGCCGAGGGCGAATTCGTGGCCATCGTTGGCTATTCGGGCGCGGGCAAGACCACGCTGATGTCGCTCATCGCCGGGTTGCAACGCCCGGATACCGGGACGGTCACATTGCGTGAGGAGGAAGTGAAAGAGCCATCGCCGGACCGCGCCATCGTGTTCCAGAACTACTCGCTGCTCCCGTGGTTGAGCGTCTATGAAAACGTCGCGCTGGCCGTGGATGAAGTTTTCCCATCCTGGCCCAGAGAAAAACGCCAGGAACACATCTTGAAATATATTGCGATGGTCAATCTGACGCCGGCCCGCGACAAGAAGCCGCGCGAACTTTCCGGCGGCATGAGACAACGCGTTTCCGTCGCCCGCGCGCTGGCCATGAATCCCCGCATCCTCCTGCTCGATGAACCGCTCTCCGCGCTCGACGCGCTGACCCGCGCCACGTTGCAGGACGAAATCGAGCGCATCTGGGAATCGGATCGCAAGACCGTTGTGCTCATCACTAACGACGTTGACGAGGGTATTTTGCTGGCCGACCGCATCATCCCCCTGAGCGCCGGCCCGCGCGCCACGCTTGGCCCGGAAGTGAAGGTGGACATCGAACGCCCGCGCAACCGCAAGAAGCTGAACCACGATCCGCGCTTCAAGGAAATCCGCAAGGAAGTCATCAGTTATCTGCTCGGCGCCGGCGGCCATCAAAAGCCCCAGCTCACGCGCAAGCTCGTCCTGCCGGAAGTCGAACCGGAAGACTTGAACCTGCCGCGCTCAATGATGGGAGGCCGCGCCCGCCGCAAGGGCGAGGAGAAATCCGAAACCGTGGAGGTGTCATGAGCGATTACGTCGAGCTTTCCAACCTGTCGAAGATCTACCAGACGCCCAAAGGCCCGGCGATCATCGTCAAGGATTTCAACCTGCGCATCAAGAAGGGCGAATTTGTCACGCTCATCGGCCATTCCGGCTGCGGCAAGAGCACGGTGCTTTCGATGCTCGCCGGGCTGAACGACATTTCCGACGGCGGCATCATTTTGGCCGGGCGCGAACTTTCCGGTCCCGGCCCGGATCGCGGCATCGTTTTCCAGTCACCGTGTTTGCTGCCGTGGATGACGGCGTTTCAAAACGTCATGCTCGGCGTGGACCAGGTGTTTTTCACCGCCAGCCGCGCGGAACGCCGCGAAATCGCGGAATACTATCTCACCGTCGTCGGCCTCGGCGAATCCATGCACAAGCGCACGAAGGAATTGAGCCAGGGCATGCGCCAGCGCGTCGGCATCGCCCGCGCCTTTGCACTCAAGCCCAAGATGCTCCTGCTCGACGAGCCATTCGGCATGTTGGACGCGCTCACGCGCATCGAGCTGCAACAGGTGCTTCTCGAAGTCTGGGGCCGCACCCAGCTCACCGCGCTCATGGTCACGCATGACGTGGACGAGGCGATCTTTCTTTCCGACCGCGTGGTGATGATGACCAACGGTCCGGCGGCAGAGGTGGGCGAGATCATGGACGTGCCCTTTCGGCGGCCACGCGACCGGGCGGCATTGTTGGAGGACCGCGAATATTACCGGTGTCGCGAGCGCTTGATCACATTTCTGGAGGACCGGGCCCATCACCGGTCCAACTTGGGCAGGGCGGCCTGACGCAACGCCATGACTTTTCCCAAGGCAACCGGTTTGGTGAGCCGTGGCGCGACGGTGGTCGTTCGTTTGGGGCGGTGCGGAATGAGGTTGCCCAAGTGCTTTTTGGAACACGATGCTGAAGCCGGCCCGCGACGTCCCCGTCACTCGATGAAGTTTCCACCCAACATCAAACCTGTTACAATCGGAACATTCCTACCCTATCACGCATGAAAAAACATCACCTGCCTTGCAATCCTTATATCACCGGGAGCGCGTTTGTGCTGGCCGCGGCGGCGGCGGTCTTTGGCCAGGACAAACCGGCGCCGGCCACGCCGCCGGTCACCAACGCTCCGGCGCTGACGGCCACCAACACGCCGGCCGAGCCCGGTGCACTGGACAAATTCTTCAACGGCACCATTCCCGCGGCGTTCGCCAAGGGGAAATTCAACCTCAACGTCCGCGCCCGCTATGAGTTCGTGAACCAGGACGGTTACACGGATGATTCGCACGCCGCGACGATCCGCACGCGCTTCGGCTTTACCACCGCGCCCACGTATGGGTTTCAAGGCATGATCGAAGGCGAGAATGTGGCCGCGATCGGGCCGGAGGGAAATTACAACGCGGCCGGCTCGAACGGCAAAGGCTACAAGCCGCCGGTGGCGGACCCGCCCACGACGGAATTGAACCAGGCCTGGCTGAGCTACAACTACACAAATCTGTTTGCCATCAAGGCCGGCCGTCAGCAGCTCGTGCTCGACAACACGCGGTTCGTCGGCGATGTCGGCTGGCGCCAGAACATGCAGACGTTTGATGCCGTGGGCGCGACGTTCAAGCCGGTCAAGGACTTCAGCCTCTATTACGGCTATCTCTGGGAGGTGAACCGTGTCTTTGGCGACGTGGCCGGTCTGCCGGCCGGCTTCACCGACTTCAGTTCCAAGTCGCACCTGATCAACGCGTCCTACACTGCCTGCGGATACGCCAAAGTGGTTGGCTATGCCTATCTGCTCGATCTGCAAAATGCCGCGGGCCCGAACAACTCGTGCGCAACTTACGGGGGTTATGTCACCGGTGCCGCGCCGCTCAGCGACCAGTTTAAGCTCAACTATCGCGGCGAGGTGGCCTGGCAATCGGACTACGCCGACAGCACACAGAACTACGACGCGCTGTATTACGACCTCGAACTGGGCGCGACCGTGAAGCCCTTCGCGTTCGGCGCGGGATACGAAGTGCTCGGCAGCGACAACAACGTCGGCTTCAAGACGCCGCTGGCCACGCTCCACGCGTTCAACGGCTGGGCAGACGCGTTCCTCACGACGCCCAACGCCGGCCTGCGCGACCTCTACGCCTACGGCCAGGTCACGCTGCCGGCCGAGATGCCGCTGCGTGTGGCGTATCACAAGTTCGACGCGGACAGTGGCAGCGGCGACTTCGGACAGGAGGTTGACGCGGTGATCTCGAAGAAGTTCGGCAAGCACTGGAACGCCCTGCTCAAATACGCGTATTACATGGGCGAAGACGCCGCCGCAGGGAGCACCATTCCCGTCGCCGCCAACGTGGACGCCCAAAAGTTCTGGGCCCAGGTCGAATTCAACTTCTAAACGACCGGTAAAGTTCCTCCGTGTTGTTTATCAGGCGCACCGGTTCCCCGCGGGCCGGTGCGCTCTTTCGTTTGAACGAACCGCAACAGGTTGGGCAAAAAACAACACGCTGATTCGCGAGCGCTTTAGAAAAGGTGTCATTTCCGCCGAACCATGGGCCCCATCGCCTGCCACGTTTAGCCGCCCGATGGCGGGCCTTCGCCGCGGCTTGGTGCGACGCATCAATGGCATTCATGGAGTGGGCGAAAACAATTCAATCCATTCACAGTGGGTTGACCGCGTCGTGGCATCGTGGCTGCACCATGCCCGCTCGTGGATGCCAGTGCATCATGGCGATTGGAGGCCGGTGGCTCCGGCGACGGCTTGACGCTGATTGACGACCTGCTCGGTGAGCAGCGGACGTTGACAGCGGTCGAGCGGTTTGCGCGCGCCCATGACCGGCGTGAGCTGCCCGCGCTGGAAAGACACTACCGCCGCCTGTTGCCGGCCAGTGCGCCCGGGCCGGGCCAGCAATACGCCTTCGAAGTGGACCTCGACAAATGCAGCGGCTGCAAGGCGTGTGTCACCGCCTGCCATTCGCTGAACGGACTCGATGAAAGCGAGACCTGGCGTTCGGTTGGGCTGCTGGTCAATGATCCGGCGCCGCGTCCGGCAAGCCGCCTCTCCTATCAACAACACGTCACCACGGCCTGTCACCATTGCGTGGACCCCGGCTGCCTCAACGGCTGCCCGGTGCTGGCCTACGATAAGGACCCACTCACGGGCATCGTGCGGCATCTCGATGATCAATGCATCGGCTGCCAATACTGCGTCCTCAAGTGCCCCTACGAGGTCCCGCGCTACTCGAAGGAGCGCGGCATCGTCCGCAAGTGCGACCTGTGCGCCAACCGCCTGGCCGTCGGCGAGGCCCCTGCATGCGTTCAGGCCTGCCCGCACGAAGCCATCAAAATCACCGTCGTGGACCAGGCCAAGGTGCGCGGCAAATATCGTGCGTTGCCAACGCTTAATTTGGAAAAGGAGAAGCGGGGAAGGGGAGGGAAGGAAAAATCTCCCGGTGGCTTGTTCCCCTTTTCACCTCCACCTCTTTTTCCCGCTGCAAACACCTTTCTGCCCGTGACGCCCAACCCGGCGATCACATTGCCCACGACACGCTTTGTTTCGGCCAAGCCGCTGCCGGAAATCCTGTTCGCAGGCGATGACGCCTTCGTGCGACCGGCGGAGTCGCATCTGCCACTGGTTTTTCTCCTCGTGTTCTCGCAGTTCGCCGTCGGGGCGAGCGTCGCGGCGCTGGTTATGAACTCGGCTGCGTGGTTGCTGGTGGTGGCGGCGGTGACCGGCGCCTTTGCGTTGGGCGTGGGCACGCTGCATCTCGGCCAGCCCATGAAGGCCTGGCGTGCGTTCCTCGGGTGGCGGACGTCCTGGTTCAGCCGCGAAGTCATTGTCTTTGGTGTTTACGTGCTCCTGGCGGCGATGACCGCCGCCTGC
>DASTWL010000059.1 GCA_035765895.1 Verrucomicrobiia bacterium
CGGCGCGGATTTGACGAGTTCTTCGGTTACGCGCGACACATGGACGGGCACGAGCATTATCCGAAGGAGGCGCCCTACGCCAGGAACCACGAGCCGAAGCCGGTTTGGTCCGGAACGAACGACATCACCGCCGGACTGGACAAATGCTACACCGCCGACTTGTGGACGGCGTGGGCCAAGCATTGGATTGTGGGCCACGAGCGCGCCCAGGCCGGCCAGCCGTTCTTCATGTATCTCGCCTACGACACGCCGCACGCCGCGACCGAACTGCCCACGCAGGCGTATCCAGCGGGCGGTGGTCTTCACGGCGGGATGCAATGGCTGGGCACGCCCGGCCACATGATCACGACCGCGGCGGGCAAGGTTGATTCGTGGATTCATCCGGACTACCGCGCCGCCACCTACGACGACGATCACAATGCCGCCACGCCGGAAGTGCCCTGGCCCGATGTCGATAAACGCTACGCCACCGCCGTGCGGCGCCTCGATGACGCCGTGGGCGACCTTGAACAGTTGTTGCGCGATTTGAAAATCGCGGGCGACACGCTGGTGATTTTCTCCTCGGACAACGGGCCCAGCATCGAATCCTACCTGCCGCACGAGCCGTTGCGGGCGGATTTTTTCGACAGCTTCGGTCCGTTCGACGGCATCAAGCGCGACTGCTGGGAGGGCGGCGAACGGGTGCCGACCATTGCCTGGTGGCCGGGGCAGATTCCGGCCGGCCGCGTCGTCACGCGCCCGAGCATTTCCTACGACTGGTTGCGCACGTTTGCCGAGGCCGCGGGTGTTCCTGCGCCGGCGCGTGCCGATGGCGTTTCGCTGCTGCCGGAACTGACCGGCCAGGGCACTCAAAGCGATCGCGGCTATCTCTACGTGGAATACTTCGAAGCCGGCCGGACACCCAAGTATCAGGATTTCGCGCCGAATCACCGCGGGCGTTTGCGGCGCCAGATGCAATCCGTCCGCCTGGGCGACTTTGTGGGCGTTCGCTACGACGTGAAGTCGCAAGCCGACCCGTTTGAGATTTACAAAATGCCGGAGGATCCCCAGGAGACCAACGACCTCGCGGCCATGATGCCGGCGCTGGAGCAGCAGATGAAAACGCTGGCCTTGCAGGTGCGGCGGGCGAACGACAGCGCGCCGCGGCCTTACGACCACGAGCTGGTTCCGGCCGTTTCAGCCACGGTGACCAATGGCGTGGAATGGCGGGCGTATGAGGGCAGCTTTCCGTGGGTGCCGGATTTTGAACTGCTTCCGCCCGTGGCCCGTGGCACGGAGCAACGCCCGGATTTGAACCCACGCCCGCGCGACCATGACATCGGCATGCTGTTCAAGGGTTATTTCATCATTCCGCAGGACGGCGATTACACCTTCCATCTGGAAGCGGACGGCGGCGCGTTGCTGCGCATCCATGATGCCACGGTGATTGATGCGGACTTTGGTTATGCCGGCGGGGAGGAACGCAGCGGCGGCATCCGGCTTCAGGCGGGACTGCACCCGTTCCGTCTCTATTACGTGCCCGGAAGCAAGGGCGCGCCTTCGCTGAAAATTTCCTGGAACGGCCCGGGCATCACGAAAGAAACCATTCCGGATGCTGTCTTCCGGCGCGGCACGGGATCATGAACCGGCCGTTCGTGAGCGGCTGGTTTGGAGGGATCAAGGTTTCAGCTCGCGATTATAAAACCGCAGATATGATGTCATGAACATGCTTGCTGACTTTTCCAAAAAATTGCGGTTCGGTCTGCTCGTTGCGATTTCGGCCTTGGCCGTTTCCGCGCGGGCCGGCGTGGATTTTCCCGGACCGGCGCCGGGAACTGCGGCGGGCTCGTCCTCAAACGGCGTCTTCACCCTGGAGAATGCAGTCATTGCAGGTTCCTGGCAGTATGCCGACGGCCAACTGCGGCCGCTGCGGTTGAACAACCGGCTCACCGGAACGGCGTTTGACCAATCCAGTGCGGAATTATTTCGCCTCGGCCTGACGCCACCGGAGCCGCAGACCGGCGTGATGGTGGCCGTGCGGCTGGAGCGTGACCGGGTTGTGGCGCTTGCCTCGCGCGATGGCCGGGCGTGGACCGAACTGGCGACCTTTCCGCGCGCCGAATTTGGCGGTGAACCCAAACTTGTTCGCCTCGGCAAAATGAATTTGGAGGCGCAGGCGAAGAACTACTCCGGTGATCTTGGAGGCCGCGGCCAATGCACCATTTCAGACTTCAATCTGGCGAAGGTCGTTCATGCTCCGGAGCAAATCGAACTCAAGGCCCGGGCCAACCAGGCCGAAGCGCGAGAGTTCTCTTTTCCGGCGGGCGCCACCTTTGTTTCCTGCCGCATCGACAAGGGCACGGACCAGGGCCTGTCGTGGGCGCCGGCGCTGGCCTTGATCTGGGAGGACGGGAAAAAATTTCTACTCGTCGGAGTGCGCGACGCCAAGCCGGTGTTCAACGTCATGACGGCCGCCAATGAAAAAATTCTCGAGGGGAAGCTCAACGCGTATCCGAACGTGGATCTGCTTGCTTCAGCGTTTCGGCTCAACGGCACGCCGAAGATCGTGCGGCTCTCGCCGTCGCCCGATGGCGTTCGCGTGGCCGACCGGCTCGGCGGCGTGGCGCTGGAAGCGGAAATGGTTTCCGCGGGAGGTCTGCGCGCGCACTGGCGGGCCGAGTTGCGCGACGGCTCGAGCTACCTGCGGCAAACACTCCAATTATCTTCGCCGGACAAAACGGTTCCGTTGTTTGCCGTGGAACTGGCCGACATCCGCCTTCCGGGCGCGCAGACCATCGGCACGGTGCCCGGCTGTCCGGTGGCGGGTGGCGGGATGTTCGCTGGCGTGGAAATGCCCGGGGCGGAAAACGCCGTGGACAAGTCCGGCGCGCGCATTGGCTTGGCCTGCCGGTTGGAACTGTCGCCGGCCCAGGCCTACACATTCGGCGCGGTGGCGGGAGTTGCGCCTGCCGGCCAGTTGCGACGGGCCTTTCTTTATTACGTCGAACGCGAACGCGCCCGGCCCTCCAGCCCGTTCCTGCATTACAACGACTGGTATGACCTCGGTTTTTCGGTGGACGCCGGAAAGATTCTGGAGGTGGTCACGAACTTCAACGAGGAACTGGTGAAGAAACGGGGCGTGCCGGTGCAGTCGTATTTGGTGGACGACGGCTGGGACGATCCGGGCCGCGGGCTCTGGACCGAGAACACCAACAAATTTCCCGGCGGCTTCGCGGCGCTCAAGGCGCAGCTGGACCAGCTGGACGCGCATCTGGCCATCTGGATTTCACCAATGGGCGGCTACGGCGGCAACGCGGAACGCACCGCGGACGCGCAGCAGCTGGGGCTCATTCCGCCCGGCGCTCACCTGGACTTCGTTTATCCGCGTTACAAGGAATGGTTTCAAAACCGCTGCCTCCAGCTCATGCGCGAGGCGGGCGTGAACGCGTTCAAGTGGGACAAGGCGGGCGAGGGCGTCAGCCCGCATTTCATGGCGCTGCTCGACATCGCGGAGCACCTGCGCCGGGAAAATCCGCAGGTGTTCATCAACGTCACCGTCGGCACGTGGCCGTCGCCGTTCTGGCTGAATTACGTGGACTCGACGTGGCGTGACGGCAGTGCCGATGTCGGCTGGGCCGGCAAGGGTGATGACCGCGAACAGTGGCTGACCTACCGGGATGGTGAATGCCGCCGGTTGTTTGTCGAACGGTCGCCGCTTTATCCGCTCAACTCCATCATGGCGCATGGCATCGTTTTTGGCCGGCATTTCCAGGGCGAACGCGTGGCCAAGGCGGGGCCGCACTTGAAGCACGAGGCGCGCTCGTATTTCGCCATCGGTGCGTCGTTGCAGGAACTGTATCTCACGCCGGCACTGATGACGCCCGAGGCGTGGGACGACGTGGCGGACGCGGCCAAATGGGCGCGGACCAATGCCGCCGTGCTGGTGGATTCGCACTGGGTGGGGGGCGACCCGCTCCAACTGCAAGTCTATGGCTACGCCTCGTGGAATCCGCAAAAGGGGACGCTCATGTTGCGCAACCCTGATGACCGGCCGCAGAGTTTTACGTTGGATGCGCAAACCATCTTTGAACTGCCCGCCGGCGCGGCGCGGCGTTATGCGATGCAGTCGCCCTATGCGGATCAGCGCGTGCCGACGTTGTCGTTGACCGCCGGTCAGCCGCAACGCATCACGCTGGAGCCGTTCGAGGTGCTCGTCTTCGATGCACGTCCGGATTGACCCCGGATGATGCCACGGCGAAGCGTGCTGAAGCGTGCCCGTGTGTCAGCGGGCTGCGCCGGCAGGCTCCACGTGGTTACGTTTCGCCTTGTCTTTGAAGATGAGGACGAACGCGACGAGGATCAGGGCGGCGAACGCGGCGGGCTTGCCCCACAGTTGCTTCCATTCCAGCGCGCGCAGTTCCGACTGGCGCAACGCCGCCTGTGCGGCGGTTTGTTGTTTGAGGTTTTCCTCCAGGGCGGGCTTGGCGGCGGGA
>DASTWL010000060.1 GCA_035765895.1 Verrucomicrobiia bacterium
CCTTGAAACTCCGTTTCAACGAGGCCCATATCCATCACATCCACGCAGCACGCAGGATGGATGCCTTCGGGATGCGGCTTGAAGTCGCCGCCGTCTTTGCTTGTCAGTGTGAGGTTACTCATACGTTTTGTTTTGTTGATGTTGTTGTTTCCCCTCCGGCGGCAACACGCCGCGGAGATTTGTGTCGCTTGGGAAGCGGCACAAAGAGTTCGCCGCAGGCGAAAGCCCGTTCAGGGCCGAGCTCGCGGGTGCGAGCGAGTCCAAATTGAAGAACTCGCCACGCAAAAGTTTGAAAAAAGTTTCGGCGCGCATCGTGATCAGCCAGGGGGCGTGATTGCGGCGGTGGGCCACGACCCACGGTTTGCCGCCGCAATCGCCCTCGGCCTGCACGCAGGCATCGGTGAGGTTCAGGTTTTGAACCCGCTTCACCTCGACGTGCAGCCACGCCAGCGCGTCGCTAACCACGTCGGGCGAATCGGGCGAGCCGCTGAACTGCTGCCCTCGCCGGGCATCGAATCCGTTTTCACGAAGCAGCGCCGCGAACTCGCGTTCACCGACTTTGCCTTTGCGCCGGGAGTTCACTTGCTCTGGTTCTCCTTGTTTTGGTTCTCGCGCTTGGCGGCTTTCTTCGCCTTGTCCTCGATGTATTCCTCCAGCGATTTGCCGAGGAAGTAGCCGAGGAACAGCAGCCAGCCGATGACCATCAGGTTCAGGAACGTTCCGATCAGTGTCATAGTTTTGCCTTTCGTGTTTGTTTGTTGTGGTTGCTCAAATCCCCGTGCGCTGACGCACCGCGCCAGACCGGCAGACTTGGAAATTCGTTTTCAGGTGGGCCAGCACGTCGGGCCAGTGGAACAGCACGACGCTGGAGATTTTGAGAAAGGGCAGGTGACCGGCGCGCTGCCAGTTCTCGATGCAACGCACCGTGACCTTGAGCTTCGCGGCCAGTTCCTCCTTCGTGAGCATTTCGTCGCTCGAATCGGCCGTCGACGGCGCGGCTGCTTCACTCCCTCTCCGCGCTGGGGAGAGGGACGGGGTGAGGTGGACTGATTTTTCTTCGCTCATGGTCGTTTCGTGTGTTGGCAGGTGCGGCTCGCCCTCAGCAGTCGAAGAGTTCAAACGTGGGTTTGCCTAACGCATCGGCGATGCGTTGCTTGAGGCTGGATTCCGGCACGGCCCGCCCGGTTTCGATTCGGGAAATCTCGATCTCCTTCGTGCCGACCTTGTCCGCGAGTTGCAGTTGGGTCATCCCTTTCAGCACTCGCGCCGCTTTCAGTCTGTTGTTTGCCGCCATGTCGTTTTGCTATGGTTTCGGTGGTGAACCACTCACCACTTCAACCCGTATGGCGTGACAAACCGTGTCACCTCAGTGACAAGTAGCGTCACCAGGCCCAAAAAATGAAAAACCCCGCGAGGAGATGCCTCGCGGGGTGAAGATGTTTTGAAATCCGCCTACTCCGTCCAAACAACGCCTTCGGGACGTTCGTAGGTAAACTGGCCGGCAACGCCGGCGCGGGCGCGTGACCGCCGGTTGCCCCCAAATCGGGAGGACGGCTTCCACAGGTGCATGTCCAAGTGTTCGCCGAACGCTCGCAGCGCCGGATGCGGGTCGTTCTTGCGGTCTTTCGCCTCGCGCAATTTGTCGATCAGCCGTTCAATTGCCCGCCGCACCGCCCGCACCTGCTTGTCCGCGCCCCCCTCGGAATCGGCGCGTGTCACGTTGAGCGTTTCGGCTAATTGCTCCAGATGTTCCATGGCCTCGGCCTTCTCAATATCCGAAGACCCCGGGTTCTTCATCACGGCCATCCATTCTTTGGCTTGCTTCTGGATCAATCGTCGCGTGGAATCGCCGTCCGCGCCGAGACTTGCTTCCTGCAAAATTTCCTGCCCAAACGCCAGTTTCGCCAGCTCCGTCCCGTGCAATCCCCCCACGGGTGGATTGAATAGCAGATAAGCCACCAGCGAAATGCCGCGCCCGTGATCAATCTCGCCCTCCTTCCCGTCAAACACCACCCGCCACACCCCAGCGCCCCGACGCAACAAATATCGCGGGCTTGGCAGCACCGCCGCGCCATTAACCGGGACGGCGGGGGCGGCCGGCACGACCGCCACTGCCGGCAGCACCTCCACGGACCGTGCATCCAGCATGATCCGCAACAGGCAATCCGCCGGAAGCTTGCGCTCCCGGATCGCCTTGGCGTGACGCACCGTCATCAAGTCCAGCGCCGTCGTGACCTCCGTCGCGTGACGTTGATACAATTTCAGAACCCGTCCGGCGACGCCTGTGGGTTCGCCATCCATGTGACGCAATGCCCGCAAAACTTCCGGAAATGCTCCAATGAATTGGCCCGTCGTCTTGAACTTGCCGACTTCGTTGGCGCGCTCGATGTAGGATGCGGCCATGATCTTGTCCGCGTCCTTCGGCAGCGACTCCTTGAATACGTCCACGGCGTATCCGGACAATGGGTCGAATCGCTCCGCGTCCGCCGCGATCACCGCCACCCGCCGGTCAATGCATTGCGAACACACCCCGCAGTGCGGTTGCTCATTGGAGCGGTGCATCGTCTCCGCGCAACTCCGCGACATCCCAATCAATTCCCCGCAGTTCCGTTCCTTGATTCGCTGGATGACATCCGCCTTGGTGTAGTCCAAAAACGGAGTTACCAGCCGGAAGCTTTCACGGTCTGCCACCAGCCTGATCAAACGCTCCACGCCCCGGATCACTCGCGGATGCGTTGTGCGCGTTGAGCGCCCGCCGACCACTTGGGCGCACACGGGCAGGTTGAGGCTTACGACTCCGTTCTCGAAGAACGTCATCTCGTCCAGTTCCATCATCCTCGCGACAGCCGCCCCCATCGAAGCATACAGGAACGATCGCGCCCGTTGCGTGTATTCCGCGCCCAAATGCTTCGCCTTGTTGATCAAGACGCGCACTTGGGACATCGGCACGGGCTTCGCCTTTTCAATCAGCGCCCTGGTGAGCGCCTCATGCCGGCGGCAAAACTTGTCCGTCGAACGATGGTTCACCAGCAACACTTTGCGCTGCTCGTGACACCCATACTCCACCGCGCCCGCCAGTGAATCCAATCCGCCTGAAAACAACACCACCCGTTCGGGGCGGCTCGACGGGCCGCTTCCGGTTTCCAGTTTGAAAAATCGTTGCACCGCCGGTGCGCCCGTTGCCCCGTAGAACTTGAAGTCGTAGTAATCATCCGAGAGAAAGTCCAGCGTCTCGCGCAGCGCCGCCTGGGCCTCTTTCCCGTTCCAGAAATGCGGCTCGCGCACGGGAATGTGAAAATTCAGCCGCCTCCGCCAGTGCGACCCGAACGTATCCACGTCGTTCGTCACCGCCCGCTCGCCGCGTGGGGTCGCCGCATCGGCGCTGTAAACGTAGGCGGCAATTTCCAGCAGATCCTCAAACTTGGGCGGCATGTCGCGCCACAACTTTTGGTGCAGGTCTTCGATTTCCAGCCACACGTTGGTTGGCCCGACATTTTCCCACGAGTTCAGCGCCAGCGTGGAGCTGTCGTCCGTCTTGCCGGGCGGCTTCACGCCCCCGCAGATAATGGTTCGTTCAGTTTGCATCGTCTTTTGCTCTGGCCTTCAGTTCCGCCCGCATCTTTTGCATCCCATACCACCCAAACCCTTCGGCGGACTTCGCGGAGATTTCGCCACCCTCCTCATACAGATGTTTGGAAAACCACTCCTCCGCATACTTCTCCACGATGGACGACGACTCCTGGCAATGAGTTCGCAACGCCTGCTCAAACTGCGCCTTTTGGTTGGCGGTTTGATACTCGTGCCCCAGATGCGTCGGTAGTTCGCGGCTCAAAAAATAGTCCAGCGTTTCGTAGGTCATGTTCGCCGCGAAGGACCGGAACACCGACGCGAACACGCCCGGTTTTCGCAAATCCTTCAACGCCGCCCCCATTTCCTCCCGCGCCGGCTCAAAGAGCCCGCCCATCCGTTCCTCCAGGTAGCCCGTCACCGCGCTGGCCAATGCCCGCTGCGCCACCTCTCCAAAATCCGACCGGTCACGCGCCTCATCCATGCGGACATCCAGCGCCTCGCTGACCCCGAGCGCCACATCCACCATCGAACCACCCTCGGGAATCGCCACGCCCGCCGCCGCGAGGTGCATCAGCGGGTCACGTTTGCCCGCCGCCACCGCCATCTGCGTCAGCAACCGAACCGCTTCCCGGAAGCCTGTGTTCTCCTGCACCCAGGCAAACGCCTTTTCCGCCGCTTTCAGTGTCTCGTTCGCGACCTTCGCCGCATCCGCTCCACCGGAAATGATTTCCCCGACGCGCCGCCACGAGCGCGTCCGTGCTGATGTTCCGATGTAGCTATGTCCCATGGATTATTTGCTCTTTCGGTTGGTTTTACATAACAGCGGCTTGGCCGCACACTTCCGCTCCCAGCCCGCTTTCCGCCGCCGCTTTCTCCAGCCGCGCCTTCCGCTCCTCCCAATCCGGCATCGCCTTTTGCAGCAGGGCAAAAAATGCCCGCCCGTGCGAAGCATGAACCAGATGGCAAAGCTCGTGCGTGACCACGTAATCAATGCACGACGGCGGAGCGAGAATCAGTTCCGGGTTCAGATACACCACGCCGCGCTTCGTCCAGCTTCCCCAGCGCTTTGGCATCCGCCGCAGCAACATGCGCGGCGCGCTCACGCGTCCGCCCAGCCGCTTCACCCCTTCGGCCAGACTCCGCGCAAACCGCTCTTCGGCATGGCGCAGATACCAGCCGCGCACCAGTGTCCGCACCCGCGCCGTGTCGCCCTTGCGGGGTGTCTGCACGTGGATGAACTTGCCCCGCAATTTCACATCCGGCGGCGTGGCTTCCACCACCTTGAGCCGGTATTGCCGGCCCAGATAACGGTGCGTCTCGCCGCTCACGAAACGCCGCGGCGGCAGTGTCGGCAGGTAGCCGGCAAAAAAGCGCTGCTGCCGCCTGATCCACCCGGCGCGTTTCCGCACCTTGCGTTTGACCGTGTCCAGCGCGGCCCGCAGCGGGGCGGTCACCATCACGGTGGCATCCGGTCGCACCGTGATGCCCAGCGTCTTGCGCGTCGAGTGCCGCAGCCGAAACTCAATCCGCCTGCCACCGAAGATGATGTGATGCGTTTCACTCATCGTGCATAGCGAACCTTGGCGATTTCCAGCGCCCGCTCGATGATCGCATCCATGTCCGCAGTGGTCAGCGGCACACCCTTGGCCTGACGCGCTTCGTAAAGCAAATCCTCGATCGCGTTGCGCATGGCGTTTTGCACGTCGGGATTCGTGCGCCAGTCCACCACCAGCCGCCTCTGGATCTCATTGTCAATCTGCACCGCCATGTCCGCCGCCGCGTTGGCCGTCCCATAGGGCACGGCGTCCTCCTTCAGCGCCAGCCCTTCGTAAACCTCGTTCACCACGCCGTAAAACGCCTTTGCCTCATCCCGGCCTTGCAAGCCGGCGGGCAGATCGTCGCCCGTGCGGTCCAGCACCGCCTCTTTGGCCTCCGTGGCGCGCTTCAGGTATTCCACTTCATCAATGCGCCCTTGCCGATACGCTTCAATCGCCTCTTGCAGCACCTTGGAAAACTTCCGGTAAAACACCGGGTCTTCGTCCATCTTTTCCGTGATCGTGCGTTGCGTCCGGTGCGCGATCGTGTCGGCCTTCGATGCGGTCGTGGTCAGCTTGTCAATCTCCGCCTGGAATTGCTCCCGCTCGAAGATGTTCACCTGCGCCGTGATTTGCTGGACGCCTTCCGCCTTCACATGCGTGTCCACCAGCTTTTGCACCTTCTTTTCGTATTCCTTGAAATCAATCTCCTCGGCATAGCGCCGCTTCACCGAGGCGCGCAGTTTCAGGAAGAACGCCGCGTCCTTCTTGTAACGCTCCTGCTTCTTCTCCGGCGTGTCCCGCAGGAACTCCATCGTCGAGAGCGCGATGCTCAACGCCTTGTGATAGGCGCACAGCTTCTCGTAAAACCGCGCCCGGATTTCCTCATCCGCCAGCAGTTGCTCGTATTCCTCCTCGTCCAGCCGGTTCTTGACCGTCTTGAACACGTCCCACAACTCGGAATGTTTCTGCGGCAGGCTGGCGACTTCCGTCGCCACGTCCACCACCGTCCCGGCTAGTTCCGTTTCCTCGAAGCCGGGCAGATGCCCGTAAACGTCCATCGCCTCGCCCAGCTCTTGCAGCACGCCGAAGTAATCAATGATGTGCCCGAAATCCTTGCCCTCGTAGAGCCGGTTCACGCGCGCGATGGCCTGCAACAAATTGTGCTCCACCAGCGACCGGCAGACATACAGCACCGTGTTGCGCGGCGCGTCGAATCCCGTCAGCAGCTTGCTGACGACAATCAGGATTTCCGGCTCGGGCGCGTGCTTGAAGGCATTGATGATTTGCTTGTTGTATTCCTTCTCCCCGCCGTATTTCGCCATCATCTTCTTCCAGAACGCCCGCACTTCTTCCGTGTCCACCTCCTCCACGGTTTCCTGTTCCTCCCGCGTGTCCGGCGCGGAGATCACCACTTCGCTCGTCACCTTGCCGAACTCATCCAGAAACTTTTTGTATTTCAACGCCGCCAGCTTCGACGGTGCGGCCAGTTGCGCCTTGAACCCCGTGCCCTGCCAGTTCTGGCTGTAATGCTCGCTGATGTCGAACGCCGCCTCATAGATCTTCCGCTCCGCCTTGTTCAACTGGTCCGTCGTCGCGAACTTCTTCTTCAAGTCCGCCCGTTGCGCGGGACTCAGCGGCTTGGTCACCACTTCAAACCATTTATCAATCGCCTTTTGATCCACCTGCTGCAGCACCAGCCGCCCTTCGTAGAGCAGGGGCACGACCGCCTTGTCCTTCACCGCTTGGTCAATGGTGTAGCTCGGCTCGATCAATCCGCCGAACTCCACGGCGGTGATTTTCTCCCCCTTCATCAGCGGCGTTCCCGTGAACCCGATGAAACAGCCGTTCGGCAACGCCTGCTTCATCTTCGCGCCCTTGCCGCCATAAACGCTGCGGTGTCCTTCGTCCACCAGCACGAACACGTTTTCCGAATCACTCCATTTCTCGCCCGCCTTGATGGCCGATTCAAACTTGTCCAGCACCGTGGTGATGACGTTCTCATTGCCGCCCTTGATCAATTCCGCCAGGTGCTTGCCCGTCTGCGCCTGCACCGGCTCTTTGCCGCACTGATGGAACGTCTTCCAAATCTGCTCGTCCAAATCCACCCGGTCGGTCACCAGCACAATGATGGGATTCACAATCGCCGGCTCGAGCGCCAGCGACTTCGCCAGCATTACCATCGTCAGCGACTTGCCCGATCCCTGCGTGTGCCACACCACGCCGCCCCGCCGCCGGCCGTTCCGTCCGAGTTCGCGCACCCGCGCCACGATGTTCTTCACCGTGAAAAATTGCTGGTAGCGGGCGATCTTCTTTTCTCCGGCGTCGAACACGATGAACCGCCACGCCAGTTCCATCAGCCGCTCCGGGCGGCACAGGCTGTAAATCGCCTTGTCCTGCTCCGTTGCCTGCCGCGTCTCGCTCTCCAGTTCGTCAAAGTAGGCGCGCACGTAGGCGTAGCGTTCGGCAAACAGCCGGTCCTTTTGCCCCCGCGCCAATGGCCGGTTCACGAGCGTTTCGAGTTCGTTCTTTCCGCGCCCCCCTTGGTGGCCGTCCGCAAGGACCTCGCGCCAGCCGCTCCAGAATTTTGCCGCCGTGCCGGTCGTGCCGTAGGCCGCCTCGTTTTTGGTCACGCCCACCAGCAGTTGCGCGTAGGTGAACAGCTTCGGAATGTAATCATCCGCCTGGTTGCGGATGTTCTGCGAGACGGCCTGTTCCAGCGGCGCTTTGATGTCGGGCCGCTTGCACTCGATCACCGCAAACGGAATCCCGTTCACGAACAGCACGATGTCGGGCCGGCATTTCTCGTTGCTCCCCGTGCGCTCCACTTCAAATTCCTCGACGACGTGAAACACGTTGTTCGCCGGATTTTCCCAATCAATGAATTGCAGCGTGAAACTTTTCGTGTCGCCCTCAATCGTCTGTTCCAGCGCCTTGCCCAGCGAGAGCAGGTCATAAATCTTTTCGCTCGTCCGCACCAGCCCGTCGAACGGCACGTCCTTGAGCGCCAGGATCGCCGCTTGGATGTTCGCCTCCGTGAACGGGTGTTCCTGCCCGCGAAACTTAAACCGCCGCCGCCGCAGTTGCTCCGCCAGGATGCCCTCCAGCAGCACGTTCGCCAGCCGCCCCTTGCGCTCCAGGTGAACTTCTTGTGGCCGCAGATACACGTAGCCCAGGTTCTGCAACAGTTGCAGCGCCGGCACTTGCGAAATGTGATCTTCTTGAAACGATGGTGTGTTCATCTTGTGCTGCTATTGCTCCCCGTTTTGGCCATCTCTTTCCGGCGTTCAAAATCCTGAAAGAAGCCACCAGTTTGAAATACCCACTCCCATGCGGCTCGCGCTTGTGACCAGGAACATCTTTCGTCCCACAGGATCTCCAGTTGCTTCAGCGCCTCCCACACATGCTGATGCAGTTCGGCCACATTTTCATCCGCGTCAGATTTTGTTAATGGCACTTGCGCCGATGGGCGTTGCGCTCGGTTCAATATGACGCGTGACTTGTTCAGTCGTTCATGGATGTTCGACAACAGGAAATAGAAGGACTTGTCGTCCCGGCCGTATGACCGCTCAAAGCACTCGTCGGCGAGCATGGTCAATTTCAGCCCGTTGGGCATGTTCCACGTCTTGCCCCGGCTACGGGCGAAGCGCTTGAGCAGCCTGATCATGCGGCGAAACTGCGCACCGGCATCGTCTTGAATCCGATTCAGCTTTTGCACTCGCTCTTCGAACCACCGGTTGATCTCTGTCGGGTCTGAAGCCTTCCATCCATCCATTCCTGCCAGTTCCTGATGTTCCTCTTGCGTGCCCGCATCAACCACTCGAAACGAGGGAACATCAACGTGGTATCCCTCGGCGTAATAGACGCGAACACAATTTCCCAGGATCACCGGCTGCTTGTTGAACTTGTCATCCTTGAGCGCGTCACAAACCATCTCCCTCACCTCGCTGGCGGCCATGTCAAAGATTCCGAGAATCGGCCCTTTCAGACTGTCCGCGAAAAAACTAACCCCGTCGTCTATGTCATAGTCGCCCCCCTCTTCTTGGATGGTCGTCCGAATCGCCATCGAACCTTGGGCGATGAAATCCTTGATCTTGATTCGCTCGGGCAAATTCGCCCTCAGGCGATTCCGATTGGCCTCGCGCTTTTGATACAAATCGTCACGAACGGCGTCCGGCAAATTTACTTTTGCCGCTTCATACGCCTGGATGGCTTCGTGGTAATTGATGTTCATTGCCGTGCCGCCCTCATTCCGTTCGTTCTCCCGCCTCATCCGTGATTAGCTCCGGCTCGGATTCCTTGGGCGCGGCATGGACCGCCGACGTGCCCAGCCATTTCCCGGTCAGCAGGAAGATTTCGTAAAACAGCAGCCACTCCGCCGTCCAGGGAATGACCGTGTCCGCCAGACGCCACTTTTTTTGCCACGGCTGCTCCCGCCAGTCATACAGGCACAGCGTCCCATTCTTGTAGAAATGCAGCTTGTTCTCCGGCTTGATCTCCGGATCAAGAACCCTCACATCCGGCGCGCTCCACGGCCTGTAAACCAGTTCGATTCGGTAAGTGCCGCTGGTCTCGGTGGGCTGCACGCGCCCGCGGCAGACTAGTCGGTCGCCGACCATCCGGGTGTTCAGAAACGGAAAATGCCTCTGAATCAAAATGCTTTCCGTGATGAGCCTTCGGCTCTTCTCCGCATAGTCAGTTGGTATTTTCTTGCCCATAAAATTTGTGTGCTAGGTTTGCCACGCCAATCCCGCTTCCCATGGCCACGATCCGGCCACCCGCGTTCGTCTGCGCCACGCCCGCCTTGACCAGCGCCGCATTCGAGAACAACGCCATCGCCTGCTTTGCATTCTTGTCATAAGCCTCGAAAAACCCGTCGCTCTGGAACACCCAATCCCACGCTTCCCGCGCTTGCGGCCTTTTGCAGTCCGGGTGATGCAGCACGAGCAGTTTGTCGAGCGCCTCGCCGACACGGGTGCGCAGTTCCACTATGTTGTCGTCGTTCGCTGTCTTCGTCAGCTTGTCCTTCGGCCACTTGGTCTGCGCTCGGTTCTCCACTTCCAGACTCGCGGCGAGCCGCGTCTTGAGTTTCGCGAGCAGCCAATAAAACGCCTCGTCGTCGCGGACATAATTTGTGGGGAAGCACTCATCCACGAGCATGGTCAGCTTGATTCCGCTCGGCATGTCCCACTCTTCACCCCGACTGCGCGCAAACCGTTTCAGCAGCCGGATCAGCACCCGCATTTGTGAGCCCGCCCCGTCCCGCAGCTTGTTCAACGTCTCTACGCGGCCCTCAAACCACACGTTGATCTCCGTCGGATCGGAAGCAGCAAAACCATTCGCCCCGGCCAACTCCTGGCGCTCCTTGTCAGTTCCTGCGTCGAATTTGCGAAAGGCGGGCACATCCACATGATGCCCCTCCGCATAAAAGACCCGGACACAGTTGTTGTGAATCTCCGCCGGCTTGTTGA
>DASTWL010000061.1 GCA_035765895.1 Verrucomicrobiia bacterium
CGGCGCTCACGGATGGCACGCTCGGGCCGACCGGGCTGGGCACGACCAACTTCGCCACCTGCGGCGGCGCTTTCGGGGCCGGGTCTTCCGTGATTTACGCAGCGGCGAGCGGCTGGGATTTGACGAACATCGTTGTTTACAGCGGTTGGGGGAATTACGACCGCGACGGCCAGTTCTACGACATCACCTATTCGACCCTGGCGGCGCCGACCACCTTCGTCCCGCTGGTGAGCGTGGATTACAACCCGCTGGCCGGTTTCGGGCCGTCGGTGAATCGCGTGGCTATTTCGCCCACCAACGGCGCGACCACGCTGGCCACGAACGTGTATGCGGTGAAGTTCGACTTCACGCGCCAGGGCACGCAGGACAACGGCTATTCCGGCTACAGCGAAATCGTCTTGCAGGGAACGAGCCTGGCGCCGGCCCAGCCGCCAACCCTCAGCAGCACCGCGCCGGGTGACGGCACGCTGGTGTTGACGGGTGCGGGCGGCACACCGGGACGCGCCTATTCGGTGTTGAGCACGACCAACCTGCTGGCGCCGCTCGACAGTTGGACGGTCAGCACGACGGGCGTGCTGGACGGCACCGGTTCCTTTTCCAACACCATCCCGGTCAACGCCGGTGAGCCGGAGCGATTCTTCCGCATTCGCGTTCCGTGAGGGGAGGTGGGGCACAGTTGGATTCAGTCGGGCTGCCGCCCGTCCCGGACCGGGGTTCCGGGGCGGGCGGCGTTTGTGGATGGCTTATGAAATGCAGACCGGTTTGTTCCCGCGCGTTTACCTTGATTGAGTTGCTGGTGGTCATCGCCATCATCGCCATCCTGGCGGCGTTGCTGTTGCCGGCGTTGTCCCGGGCCAAGGAGCGCGCCACCGGCATCAACTGCCTCAGCAATCTGCGGCAACTGACGCTGGCGGCCTTGCTCTATGGCGGGGATTTCAGCGACGCGATTCCGCCCAACCGCGGGCAGACGCTGGATTCCTGGGTGCCCGGGGGCAATGCGACCTATGATGTCGATTCGCTGCCCGGCGCCACCAATGTCGCGAACCTCCGTGCCGCGTTGCTCTATCCCTACAACCGCTCCGATGGCATCTACCGTTGTCCGGGTGACAAGAATCTGGTCGAAGGCACCAGCCTGCCGCGCGTGCGGGATTACTCGCTGAATGGCATGATGGGCGACAACGCCGGATTCGGCGTGGATGTGCATCCCAATATTTCCGAACACAAACGGTTCACGGACGTCGTCATTCCCAGCCCGGCGGGCGCTTCGTTCTTCATCGACGAGCAGGCCAGTGCGAGCACGTTGAAATCCAAAACGAGCGTGGACGATGGCTACTTTGCCGTGGATTCGGGCAGCGGTTCCAAAACGACCTACAACAGCCAGATCTGGCGCAACGTCCCGGCCAGCCGGCATGGCGACTGCGGGCAATTGTCCTACGCCGACGGGCACGCCGCCAAAATGAGGTGGCTCGTGCCAGGCACGCACGCCTTGCAAGGCCAGGACGCCAGTTCCGCCGTGTTCAACAACGCGGACCGCAAGCAACTTTGGCTGAGCACCTATGCCTCCGGATCGGTGCCGGGGGTGCCATGGTGACGGCCGCCCACAGGGGCCTGGCGTTGGTGGGGCGTGGCGGCCGTCGGCGGGCCGGCGAAGTCCTGCGTTCTTCGTTCAATTCATTTTTCGGACCATCTCGTTTCATGAAATTGGCAATACATCGCGTCCGGGCGGTGGCAATGGGGGTTGCGCTGACGGTCGGCGTGGGTGGCGGGCTGGCGCAAGGCGCGTTGCTCCCCGTGAACCTGCGGTGCGCGGACCGCGTGAATCCGCTGGGCATTGGCGACGCGGCACCGCGGCTGTCGTGGCAGTTGCAGGGCGATGACGCGGCGCGCGGCGAGGTGCAGAGCGCGTATCAAATCCAGGTTGGCTCGACGCCCGGCGCGGCGGATTTGTGGGACAGCGGCAAGGTGCTCAGCCGTCAAACGGTGGACGTCGGGTATGCGGGGCTGCCATTGACGAGCGGCCAGGCCTGTTACTGGCGGGTGCGAACCTACGACGGCGGCGACCAGGTTTCGGCATGGAGCGCGCCCGCGCAGTGGTCGATGGGATTGTTGCAACGCACCGACTGGAGCGCGCAGTGGATCGGTTACGACGCGGCCTACAACCTCACGCCGGCGCAGGCCACGAACAACGCCCTGTTCAACACCGCCGGGCTCGGCTGGATTCGCTGTCCCGGACAGGTGGCCCAGGGTGGAATTCACCAGTCGGCCTTGCGCCGGCCAGTGGTAATGCCGGCCGGCCAGAGCATCACCAACGCCGTCCTGGCGCTGTATGCGGACAACGAGTGCCGGGCGTTTGTGAACGGGGTGGCGGCCACGAATGAGGCGCTGCGCTGGGAAGCCACCGCGCGGATCAATGTGACGTCACTGCTGCACACGGGCACCAACCTGCTTGCGCTTTCCACCACCAACAGCGACGCCCAGCAGCCGGCCAGCGTGATTGGCCGGCTTGTCGTGCAGTTCGCGTCCGGCAGTGTGACCAACCTCCCGGTGGACACGTCGTGGAAGGCCGCCCAGTGGCCGGCGGGGAACTGGACGCAGCCGGGCTACGACGACGCCAGCTGGGTCACGCCCGAAAGCACCGGCACGCCATGGGGCCTGCCGGCGTTGAATGACCTGGCCCGCGTGCCCGCGCCGTATCTGCGGAAGGAATTCACAGTTGGCCCGGCCGTCCGGCGCGCGATGGTTTATGTCACCGCGCTCGGCACCTACGAATTGCATCTCAACGGCCAGAAAGTGGGCAACGACGTGCTGACGCCGGGTTGGACGCAGTTCTCGAAGCGGGTTTACTACCAGACCTACGATGTCACCACGATGGTTGGTGCGGGCACGAATGTCATCGGCGCCATTCTCGGCGACGGCTGGTATGCGGGCGATGTGGGTTACAAGGGCAGCCGGCTCAATTACGGCGGCCTGCCCCGGCTGCTGGTGCAACTCGTCATCGAACTGGCGGACGGCACGACGCAAACGGTGGTCAGCGACGGCTCGTGGAAGGCGCGTTACGGGCCGATACAATTTGCCGACCTGTTGATCGGTTCGGATTACGACGCGCGGCGCGAGCTGCCCGGCTGGGACGCGGCGCCGTTCGATGACCACGACTGGGCGCCGGTGTTGACCGGGCTCAAAGCCACCACCGGCGGCTATGCGGACGTGACCACCAACGTCGCCGGCCTGGTGGTGAACAACCAGCTCAACTTCGTGGTTGGCAACGACGCGCTCGGCGGCGATCCGGCTTACGGCATCGTCAAGACGTTGGAAATGGATTTCTCGCTGGGTGGCACGAATCAGACGGCGTTCTTCGGCGAAAACGAAACGGTGAACCTGGGCGGCGCTGGCCTGCCATTGACGATTGGGCGGGCGTTCTATGGCAACCCCGCGGCTTTTCCGGGGCTGGGCGGGATGCGGTTGCAGGCGGCGGTCACCGAGCCGGCCCGGGTGATGGAAACGCTGCCGGCCATTCAACTCACCGAACCCAAGCCGGGTCGTTACACCTTCGATTTGGGCCAGAACATGGTGGGCTGGGTGCGGTTGAACATGAGCGGTCTGCCAGGCGACCGAATCAC
Source organism: Verrucomicrobiia bacterium (assembly GCA_035765895.1). Lineage (NCBI taxonomy): Bacteria > Pseudomonadati > Verrucomicrobiota > Verrucomicrobiia > Verrucomicrobiia bacterium. The sequence goes on from DASTWL010000061.1 coordinate 3,618, forward strand.
GGTGCGCCACGGCGAAATGCTGAATCCCGACGGCACGGTTTACACGGCCAACCTGCGCGGCGCCAACGCGACGGATTGCTACACCTTCGGCACAAATGGCGCCGTGGTTTACGAGCCGCGTTTCACGTTCCACGGCTTTCGCTACGTGGAAGTGCGCGGCCTCTCCGTCCCGCCCCAGTTCAACACCGTGACCGGCGTGGTGGTGCATTCGGACCTGCCGCGGACGGGGCACTTCCAATGTTCAGACCCCCTGGTGAATCAACTCTTCAGCAACATCATCTGGGGGCAGAAGGGCAATTACCTCGAAGTGCCCACGGATTGTCCGCAACGGGATGAACGCCTTGGCTGGAGCGGCGATACGGAATTTTTCGTGCCCACCGCGGCCTACAACTTCGACGTGCAGTCGTTTTTCCGCCGGCACATGACGACGTTCTGCGAGGATTCCCAGCAGGCGGACGGCTCCTTCGCCAACGTGGCGCCGGACGTCGGTGCGGGCAGCGGCGCGGCGGCGTGGGGCGACGCCGCGTGGATTTGCCCCTACGTTATGTATCAGGACTACGGCGACACCAACATCATCGCGGATCACTACGCAGCCTGGCAGAAATACGGCGCGTTCTTGGCCGCGCACGCCACGAACCACGTAATTGCGAGCCTGCCCGGCGACTTCGGGGACTGGGTGAATCTCGGCGGCGGCGCGTCGAGCCGGGTGATTGACACGGCGTTTTACGCCTACTACGCGCAGGCGATGTCCGAGATGGCTGCTGTTCTCGGTCGGAACGCGGACGCGGCCAGCTACGCGACGCTGCACAGCAACATCGCCGCGGCATTCGCGGACTTCTTCAAGGCGGATGGTTCGTTCACGGACGACAGCAGCCAGACCGGCTACGCGCTCGCCTTCACGCTCGGGCTGGTGCCGGGCAATTTGCGCAGCGCGGCGGCGCAACGATTCGCGGACAGCATCGCGCAATTCGACGGTCATCTCGCCACCGGTTTCATTGGCACACCGCGCCTGCTGCCGGCGTTGCACGCTGCGGGCCGCGACGACCTTGCCTATCAATTGCTGCTCCAGAAAACCTATCCCTCGTGGCTGTATCAGGTGACGCTGGGCGCGACCACCATGTGGGAACGGTGGGACGGGTGGACCCCGGGCGGCGGGTTTCAAACCGTCGGGATGAATTCATTCAACCACTATGCCTTCGGCGCTGTGGGCGAGTATTTATACGGCGTTGTGGGTGGCATCAAACCGGCCCGGCCCGGTTATGAATCCATCCGCATTCAACCCGTGCCGGGCGTGGGATTGACGTGGGCGGACGCCCGTTACGATTCGATCCGCGGTCCGATTGCCACCACGTGGACCAATCGCGACGACCGCTTTGACCTCGCCGTGTCCATCCCGCCGAACACCACGGCGGAGGTCTGGGTGCCCACGACCAATGCCGCCGCAATCACCGAGAGCGGCGGGCCGGCGGCGAGTGCGCCGGGCGTGACGTTTACGGGCGTCTCCAACAATTGCGCCGTGTTTCAGGTCGGCTCCGGTCATTACCTGTGGTCTTCGCCGCTGCCCACCGCGCAACCGACGGGACCGGAGATTCTCATTGCCACCACCAATCAGACGGGCAGCGGCACGGGCACGTTTTACCCGAACTGGGGCTGGGTGACCAACGGCAGTCTGATTGCCGGACAGGCGCCGGCGACGGCGCAGGGCAATTTCAGCGAGGAAGCGAACGGGCGGAGTGTCAATGCGCTCACCGCGGGCGGCAGCCTGGCGTTGACGCAGATCACCGGCAATCCCGGCTATCCCATCACGACCAGCACGAACTACGTGACCTGCGGCAACGGGAACGGCGCCGGCTCCGTGCTCATCTACGCGCTCACGAATGCGCCGGCGGGTTATGACGTGACCAACATCACGGTCTATGGCGGTTGGGCGGATGCCGGGCGCGACCAGCAGGCTTACGGCGTTTACTGCTCGACGGTCGCGGCGCCGGCCACGTTCACCAAGCTGACGAGCGTCAACTTCAACCCGCCCAATCCGGCCAACGTGCAATCGGCCACGCGGGTCAGCATTTCGTCCGCCGCGGGTGTGCTGGCCACCAACGTGGCGGCGGTGAAGTTTGATTTCACCAGTCCCGCCTCCGAGAACGGCTTTTGCGGCTACGGCGCCATTGCCATCTTTGGCAAACCCAGCGTGATTCCGCGCCCGGCCATGAGCGCATCAGTGCCGGGGGAGTTGAACCGCTTCGTCATGGATGTCACCGGCCTCTTTCCAGGCTGGAGCTACACGCTCCAGAGCACGACCAATCTGATCGCGCCCGCGTGGCTGGCGGAAACCAACTTCATTGCCACGCAGCCTGCGGTCAGCTTTACCTTTTCCACGCTGAATCCCGCGCAAAAGTTTTTTCGCGTTGTGGGAAATTGATGGAAAAGCATTCTTGGTGCGTCTTTCAACCGTGAGCAACAACCCGCATCACCACCCGACCCGACCGGTGGTCATCCGTCCGTGCGTCCGGTGGGCGTTTGCCTTGCTGGCGGGGATTTGCGGATCCCTGGTCGCCGTCCACCCGGCCCCGGCGAACGCGGCCGAACCGCGCATCGTCAATATTTACAACTTCATTCGCAATTCGGACTTTCGTCTGCCTGACTCCGAGGCGGTGCTCTTCGACTGCACGCGGCGCCAGATCGAGCTGTTGAAACGTTCCGGATTGCCGGCGACGTGGGCGTTGCAATACGACGCCTTGATGAACCCCCGCTACCAGCAGTTGCTCAAGACGGAACTGGGCACCAATGATGAGATCGCCGCCTGGTGGGAAATTCCGCAAGCGCTGGCCGAGAAGGCCGGCCTGCCCTGGCGCGGGCAGCACGCGTGGGATCCGGTGGCGAACGTGGGATTCTCGCCGGGTTACCCGCCGGAAGCACGGCGCCGGCTCGTGGATGTTTACATGGCGGACTTCAAAGCCGTCTTCGGCTGCTATCCCCGCACGGTGGGCTCGTGGTATATCGACGAAATCACCCTGGCTTACCTGGCCGAACGCTACGGCATCGTGGCGTCGTGCAACTGCAAGGATCAAATCGGCACCGACTTTTACACGCTGTGGGGCGGCTATTGGAACCAGGCTTACTATCCCAGCCGGCTCAACGCCTACATGCCGGCCCAGACCCGGGCGGGGCAGATCAATGTGCCCATCTTTCGGATGCTGGGCAGTGATCCGATTTATCAGCACGGCACCACGCCTGGTTTGCAATCGTTGGAACCGGTTTACCCCGAATCCGGCGGCTCGCCCCGCTGGGTGGCCTGGTTCATGAACAACCTCGTGCATCAACCATCGCTCGCGTTCGGCTACGCCCAAGCCGGTCAGGAGAACTCGTTTGGCTGGGACGCGATGAAGACGGGGTTGACCCATCAGGTGGAAATGTTCGCGGCGGCGGCCAGGGCTGGCAGCATTCGGGTGGAAACCCTCGCGCAAACCGGGCGCTGGTTCCGCGAACATTATCCGCTCACGCCGGCGACGTCCGTGGTGGCCCTGGACGATTGGAAAAACCAAAACCGCAGGACGGTCTGGTATGACAGCCGGTTTTATCGGCTGAACCTCCTCTGGGAGAGCAACGCGTTTTTCATCCGCGACCTGCATTGCTTCGACGAATCGGTCGTTTCGCCCACGCACCGAACGGCGCTCATGGCGACGTCGCTGGCTTACGAGACGTTGCCGGTCATGGATTGGGCCGTCTGGTCCCGGCAGAGCCCGAAGCCGGTCGGCGCGTGGCCGGTTTTTTTGTCGGCCGATGAGGTTGTTACGCCGATGACGCCCGTGGGCGAGCCGGTCGTCAAGGAACGCGGCGCAACCACGTTGAGCCTCGAGCAACCTCTGGCCGGCGGTGGAACGTTGTCCATCGTCTGCGCCGAAACCAGCCTCACGTTCGACGCGGTGAGCGGGTCGGGCCGGCCGGCGCGCTGGGCGTTGCAACTCGTCGGCGGAGAGGGGTTGAAATCCGTGGTGAAACAGGTCACAACGAACGCGGTCACCTGCGACTTTGCCGGAACGAATTATCGGATCGGGTTGGCGCCGGGGATGGGCAGCTGCCGTTCGCTCGACGATGGCGTCCTCCGGATGGCCGCAAACCCGGCGGGCAAACTGGTCATCAACCTCAACGTCCACGAGCCTCAACGCTGATAAGAATGATAACAAAAGCCTTGCTGGTCTTGCTCCTGTCGCTCGGCGTCGGGCTTTCGCGGGCGGCCGATCTCGCCAAACCCTTTGCCCATCCGCCCGCCTCCGCCCGGCCGTGGGTGTATTGGTTTTGGAACAATGGCAACATTACCAAGGCCGGCATCACCGCCGACCTGGAGGCCATGCAGCGCGTGGGCATCGGCGGGGTCATCATCATGGACGTGGTGGAACGCTTTGCGCCGCCGCCCGGCCCGGCGGATTACCTGAACGCCGAGTGGCAGGAGTTGTTCTGCTTTGCCGTTGCCGAGGCGCACCGGCTGGGCCTGGAAATCAACCTTACCAACGGGCCGGGCTGGTGCGGCAGCAGCGGACCGTGGATCACGCCTGAGCTGTCCATGCAGATGCTCGTCGTTACGAATGTCGCGGTGACGGGGCCATTGCGATTTGCCACCGTCCTGCCGCGTCCAGCCATGGGCAGCGTCCGGCCGCACGATGGTTTCAACAGCACGGTGAAATATGATGATTATTATCGCGACATTGCCGTGCTGGCGTATCCCGCGACCACGAATGCGTTCCTGCCTCCGGAAGCGGTTTTGAACCTGACCACGAACCTGGACCGCGAGGGCAACTTGAACTGGGAGGTGCCGGCCGGGGCATGGGTCATCGCGCGGATCGGGCACACCACGACGGGCTCCTCCACCCGCCCACCGGTCAAGGGTGGCAATGGCCTCGAATGCGACAAACTAAGCCGCGCGGCGATGGATGTCCATTTCACGAACCTGCTGGGAAAGCTCATCACGGAAATCGGCCCGCTGGCCGGGCGGACGTTGGTGGCGACACACATTGACAGTTGGGAGGTGGGCGCGCAGAACTGGACGGCCCAATTGCGGGAGGAGTTTTTGAAGCGGCGCGGCTATGATCCGCTTCCCTATTTGCCGGATGTGATTCACGCCAATGATCACGTCGTGATCGGCGCCCCGGCCATCGCCCGGCGTTTTCGCTGGGACTACGACCAGACGATTGCGGAATTGCTCGCGGAAAATTATGTCGGCCGGCTGGCCGAACTGGCGCACCAGCATGGCCTGCGGCTCAGCATCGAGGGCTACGATTTGCCCTTTGGTGACGAAGCAACCTACACGGCCGCGGCCGATGAACCGATGAGCGAGTTCTGGGCGACCGGCGGAAATCAGAACGAGGCCAAGGCGCGGCAGATGGCGTCGGTCGCGCACATCATGGGAGAAAAGATCGTCGGCGCGGAGGCGTTTACCTCGGGCGACAACGAGCAGTGGAAGTTTCATCCGGCGACCGTCAAGGCCCTTGGCGATTACGAGTTTTCCCAGGGCATCAACCGGTTTGTCATCCATCGCTACGCGTTTCAGCCGTATCTCGACCGTTACCCTGGTTCCACGATGGGGCCGTGGGGACTGCACTACGAACGCACCCAGACCTGGTGGGAAATGTCCGGGCCCTGGCACGAATACCTGGCCCGCTGCCAGTTCATGTTGCGGCAGGGATGGTTCGTCGCTGATCTGTGCTACCTGCGTCCGCAGTTGCCCAACCAGACTTATTTCACTCCCAATCCGGCCGTTCCGGACGGTTACAAATACGATGAATGCAGCGCCGCGGCGTTGTTGTCCAGGATGCGCGTGAAGGCCGGACGGCTGGTGTTGCCGGACGGCATGAGCTATCGCCTGCTGGTGCTGCCCGCCGGAGTGCGGTCGATGACGCCGGAGCTCGTCAAAAAAATCAAACAACTGGTCGCCGACGGAGCCACTGTGTTCGGTCCGCGTCCGCTCGCTTCGCCCAGCCTTGCCGATTATCCCAAGTGCGATGACGAAGTGACGCAACTGGCGGCGCAGGTCTGGGGTGATTGTGACGGCGAGACCGTGACGGAACATGCCTTTGGCAAAGGCCGGGTCATTTGGGGGCAGCCGTTGAAAACCGTCCTGGAAAAATTGCCGACGCCGGCGGATTTCACGGCGAGCACGAAGCTGAACTGGATTCATCGCGAGGTGGGCGGGCAGCAGGTTTACTTTGTGGCCAATGAACGGGCCATTCCGGTGGAAGCGCGTTGCACGTTCCGGGTAAAGAATCTGCGGCCCGAGTTGTGGGATCCGAAAACCGGAACGATTTCGCCCTTGCCCCTGTTTGCGGAAACGAATGGGACGATTGCCGCAACCTTGCGCTTGGGCGGCAGTGGTTCGACGTTTGTGGTCTTTCGCCAGCGCAGCCGGCCGGCCGATTCCGTGATCGATTTCACCCGCGCCGGGCAGCCTGTGGTGCCGTTGACCCGGGCGTCGGTCATTCGGATTCAGCGCGCCATTTACGGGGTGCCGGGCGACGCGTCACGCACGCGGGATGTGGCGGCCAAATTGCAGGCGCTGGTGGACGGCGGGCAAACGGATTTCCGGGTCACCCAAATGGCCGCGGGCGACGATCCGGCTTACGGCATTGTCAAAACCCTCGAGGCGGATTACACCGTTGACGGCGGCGCGCATCACCTCAGCGCGAAAGATCCCGACGCAATCAGCCTCGCAGCGGTCCAGGCCGTGCCCGAACGGCCGGCGGAACTCGAATCCGATGCCAATGGCACCTTGCGTTTGGCAGCGCGCGAGCCCGGTCAATATGAATGGAAGACTGCGGCCGGAACGGTGCGACGGGTGGACATTGCTGCGGTGCCTGCGCCGCAGGAAATCACCGGACCGTGGGAGGTTCATTTTCCGCCCAAGTGGGGAGCGCCGTCACAAATCACCCTGGAGCGCCTGAGTTCATTGAGCGATTCGCCGATCGCCGGTGTTAAGTATTTTTCCGGCACGGCGACCTACGTGACGACGTTTGACTGGAATCCGGTTGCCGGTCCGGGCCAATCGAAGCCTGAATACTGGCTGGATCTGGGCGGGGTGCAGGTGATGGCGGCATTGCGACTGAATGGGCACGACCTGGGTGTTTTATGGAAACCACCGTTCCGCCGGAACATCACGGATGTGCTGAAACCCGGCCGTAATTCTTTGGAAATCCGGGTGGCGAATCTCTGGCCCAACCGGATGATCGGCGACGCGGCCTTGCCGGCAGCGGAGCGCTTTACGTGGAGTTCGTATGAGCCCTTCACCAAGGATTCGCCGCTGCCGGAGTCCGGTCTGCTCGGCCCGGTAACCATTCACACGATTGAAACCAGCCTGCCGTCCTCGAAGAATTGAACCCGGTTGTCCCCGCATGAATATGAAACGCACCCAACCTCTCCACTTTTCCCTTTTCGTCGCCTCCTTCGGGAGCGTAACGCTCCTTGGCGCATGGCTGCTGGCGCTCGGGGCCAGCTCGTTGTCGGCTGCGCCAGCCGATCCGCTGGAAGCCGGCTTTCGCAATCCGCCCGATGCGGCGAAGCCCCAGACGTGGTGGCATTGGATGAACGGCAATATCACCCGGGCCGGCATCACCGCCGACCTCGAAGCGATGAAGGCCATCGGCCTCGGCGGCGCGACGATTGTGAACGTGGACTGCGGGATTCCGTCCGGGCAGGTGAAATTCATGAGTCCTGAATGGCGCGCAGACTTCAAATTTGCGGTGCAGGAGGCGGACCGGCTTGGGCTCAAGCTGTCCGTGGAAAACTGCGCCGGCTGGTCCAGCAGCGGCGGTCCGTGGAACACGGTGACCAACGCCATGCAGCGCCTGACGGCCAGCGAAACCAATGTCAGCGGGCCCGGCGAGTTCGCCGCCGTGCTCCCGCAACCGCCGGTGACGCTGGGCTATTATCGCGACATCACGGTGCTCGCGTTCAAGACGCCGCCGGAAGTGCCGGCCGAGCCCGCGAATGCCGCGCCTGCGGGCGAGCGGATTGTCATCCAGCGCGCCGTGTTTGAGACGAAGGCCGGCGGGGCGGCGGCGGACGTGACGGCGAAGATCAACCGCCTGATTCAACGTGGCCAAAGGTCGGTGGTCGTCGGCCCGGATGAATTCGGCGATCCGGCCTACGGACAGGTCAAGCAACTGCGCCTCGAATTCACGCACAACGGCCAGCCCGGCACGTTGACCGTGGACGAAGGCGAGACGCTGCGGTTGCCGGTTCAAGGGGCGGCGCTGGCGGCGGTGCGATCGGGGGCCAAGACGGATGTGGACCGCACCTTTGCCAAGCCACCGCCCGCATCCGCCGCCACCGCGGGTGCAATCATTCCGCGTGACGGCATCTTGGATTTGACGGCGAACCTGGGCGCGGACGGCCGTCTGCAATGGCGCGTTCCGGCCGGGCAGTGGACGATTCTGCGCCTCGGGCATACGCCGACCGGCAAGAACAATCACCCGGCGCCCGCGGAGGGCACGGGTTTGGAATGCGACAAGTTCAGCCAGGCGGCGTTGGACGCGCATTGGGCCGGCTTCATGGAGAAGATTCTCAGTGACGTCGGCCCGCTGGCCGGCCGGACGCTCGACACCTCGTTGATCGACAGCTACGAAGTCGGCGACCAGGACTGGACCGGAACGTTTCGCGAGGAATTCATCCGGCGGCGCGGCTACGATCCCTTGAAGTTCCTGCCCGTGTTTACCCGGCGCGTGGTGGACAATCCGGCCGTGACGGCGCGGTTTCTCTGGGACATGCGCCGCACCATCGCCGATTTGTTTGCGGAGAATTACTTTGGGCACTTTGCCGAACTCTGCCGCCAGCACGGGCTGCTGAATGCCGTCGAGCCTTACACGGGGCCGTTCGAGTCGTTGCAATGCGGCGCGCCGGCGGACGTGGTGATGGGTGAATTCTGGAGCGGCTCGTCGGGGCATCCGTCGGTCAAACTGGCCGCCTCCATCGCGCACATTTACGGCAAAACCATCGTCGGCGCCGAATCGTTCACGGCCAGCCCCGAGCACGGGCGCTGGCAAAATGATCCGTATGGGCTCAAGCCGCTCGGCGATTTGATGTTCTGCCAGGGCCTGAACCGCTACATCTTTCATCGCTACGCGCATCAGCCGTGGCTGGACCGCTGGCCCGGCATGACAATGGGGCAGTGGGGCTTTCACTTCGAGCGCACCGAAACGTGGTGGAACCAGGGCAAGCCGTGGATCGATTACATCTCGCACTGCCAGTTTCTCCTGCAACAGGGCCGCGCGGTCGCCGACGTGGCGTATTTCACCGGTGAAAGCGCACCGGTCGAAATGCGGGAAGGCAAGCCGCCGCTGCCCGCGGGCTACGATTATGACGCCGTGAACGCGGCGGTGTTGCAACAGGGCGCCACCGTCCGCAAAGGCCGTGTCACGCTTGCGAGCGGCGCCAGCCATGCCGTGCTCGTCCTGCCGCCTGACGACATCAACCTGACGCCGCAAATGCTGGCGTGTCTCCGCAAACTCGTGCGCGCCGGGGCGACCGTGGTGGGCCCGCGGCCGCAACATTCACCGAGTCTCGCCGGCTATCCGCAATGTGATGCGGAGGTGAAGCAACTCGTCAATGAGTTGTGGGGCGCGTGCGACGGCACCAAGGTGCAGGAGAACCGTTGTGGCAAAGGACGCGTCATTTGGGGCCAATCGCTCGACCAGATCCTGGCGGCACAAAAGCTGGGCCCGGATTTTAGTCACGGCCCGGGCGAGCCCGCCGCACGACTGGCTTACGCGCATCGGACCACGGGCAAGGCCGACATTTATTTTGTCTCCAATCAGCAGCGGCGATTTGCGACGGTCGAGTGCTCATTCCGTGTGAGCGGCCGGACACCGGAGCTCTGGCATCCGGACACCGCTGTGATTGAACCCGCGCCAGTCTGGACGAGCCACGACGGACGCACCTCGGTCCGGTTGGACCTGGATCCGGCCGGGTCGGTGTTCGTGGTGTTCCGGTCCGCGGCGAAGAAAAGTCCGCATCTGATTGCCGCGCAGGGCGAGTTCGCGGACCACCCCGGCGCCCGGCCGGTTCTGAAAATCCAGCGCGCGATTTATGGCGCAACGGACGGTGCGGGCGAAATGGACGTCACAGCCAAATTCAACGGTCATTTGGTGGACGGCCAGGTGGAACTCGCCGTGGGCAACGACACCTTTGGCCGTGATCCGGCCAAGGATCACCGGAAGGAACTGCGCGTGGATTATACGCTGGATCAGCAGCCGGGTCACGCGACCGTGGCTGAAGGCGAAACGCTCACGCTGCCGCCGGGTGCGGTCATTGATCCGGCGCCGCGCTGGACCATTCGCACCCGGGCGGACGGCTCGGCGGCAATCACCGCGTGGAGCAACGGCCGGGTGAAGTTGCAGCCGGCGCGCGGTCGCGAGCGCACCGTGGAGGTCGGCGGTTTGCCGGACGCGCAACCAGTCGCCGGTGAATGGCAACTGAGCTTCCCGCCGCATTGGGGCGCGCCGCCGTCCCTGACCCTGGAGAAGTTGATGTCGTGGACGGATTCCACGAACGCCGGCGTGCGTTATTTCTCCGGCACGGCGACCTACGAAAAGGAGCTGACGATTGCCGCCGATCAGTTTGGTGCGAACCGCGAATTGTGGCTCGACCTGGGTGCGGTGAAAAACTTTGCCGAAGTTTCGCTCAACGGACAGGACCTGGGGGTGTTGTGGAAGCCACCGTTCCGGGTGAACCTTACGTCCGTCGCCAAGCCGGGCCGGAACACGCTGGTCGTCAAGGTAACCAATCTCTGGCCAAACCGGATCATCGGCGATGAGCAGTTGCCCGCGGACTGCGAATGGGATGGCAAACAACTCAAGGCCTGGCCGCAGTGGCTGCTCGACGGCAAGCCCAGTCCGACGGGCCGGCTCACCTTCACCACGTGGCATCACTACACCAAGGATTCGCCGTTGCTCGAATCGGGGCTGCTCGGCCCCGTCACCTTGCAGTCGGCCGAGACGGTGGCGCTGCCTTGAAATCGCAAACGCCAGTCGAAGGCTGCCGCCGCGCGGCGCGGGAACGCATGCCGGCAGGCCTGGCTGTGTGGCTCGCGCTGATGCTGGGGCTGGCTGCCGTGCACGGACAGGACCACGGTTTGACCAACGTCCCGGCGACGCTGATGTCCTCCGAAACCTTCAGCAACACACTGGGCTCGTGGATTTGGGCGGACACCCGCGCCGACGGCCAGGTGTGCCGGTTTTGGCGGACCTTCACCGTTCCGGAGGGAACCCGTGTTCGCAAGGCCCGCCTGCGCATGACCGCGGACAATGAATTCATCCTGAGCCTCGACGGACGGGAGATGGGTCGCGGGGCCGAGTGGCGCGAGATTTATGACTTCGATCTCACGCCGCTGATTTCGCCGGGACGGCATGTGCTGGCCGTGCGGGCGCGGAATTCCTTCTCGTTCGCCGGGATGATCTTTGGACTGCGCGTTGACCTCGCGGATGGGCGGGTGATCGAGGTCAAATCGGATCCGACGTGGCGCATTGTGCCGGACGACTCGCGGCATTGGGAAACCGCGATCAGTGCCTTGCCGGACTGGCCCGCGGCCAGGGTGGTGGCGGCGTTCGGCGGTGATCCGTGGTCGCAAATGCCCGTCAACGTGAACGTCATGCCGGTGCTGCAACCCATTCATTTGTCCTTCTGGCAGACGGGCTGGTTTCAGGTCACGCTGCTGGCGGTTTGCGGCCTGGTCATGTTGCTCAGCCTCTGGTTGATGACGCAGCTCGCGTTGCACAAGCAGGAGCAGCTGCTCTTGCGCCGCGAACGTGCCCGCATCGCCCGCGACATTCACGATGATCTCGGTTCGCGGATGACGCAACTGGTGCTGCATGGGGAGGTGGCGTTGAGTGAACTGACGCCCGAAACCGCGGCCGGCGGGCAGTTGGAACGCATCTGCCAAGACGCGCGCGGCGTGCTTTCGACGCTCGATGAAATCCTCTGGGCCGTGAATCCGCGCCGCGACACGTTGAACGATTTCACCGCCTACGTGTGCAGCTACGCGGAGGAATTCCTCCGGCCGACGGCGATCCAGTGCCGGTTCGACGTGGACTCGGAAACGACGTCCGTGGTGCTGGACCTGCCGGTTCGTCGGGCGCTGCTCATGGCCATCAAGGAAACCCTGAACAATGCCGTAAAGCATTCGGGCGCCACGGAATTGCAGCTGCAGATCCAGCGGCGCGGGCGGAAGCTCGCGGTCGTGGTGACGGACAACGGCCAGGGCTTTGATCCGACGGCGGTCACGGCCCGGCGCAATGGCCTGACGAACATGGCCCAGCGGCTGCGCGAACTGGGCGGCACGTGTGTCGTCACCAGCCGGCCGGGGCAGGGTTGCCGCGTCGAGTTTGCCCTTGCCCTGAAACCCTCGCGTTGGCGACCGTTCACGAACTGGTGGCCGGCGAAATCCCCGGCCATAACCCGGTCATCCGCCCATGAAACCACGCAAACCAACGAATCCGCCGGGCACTAACGGCGCCACGGCTCCGGCTCCGCCTGCGGTGGGCCGGACCGCATTGAAGGTCGCGCTGGTCGAGGACCAGCCGAAGGTGCGCGAAAGCTGGAGCCGGCTCATCAATTCCTTTCCGGATTTCGCCTGCATCTGCACGTGCGCCACCGGCGAGGAAGCGTTGCGGGTGGTGCCCGAGACGCGGCCGGACGTGATTCTCATGGATATTTTTCTGCCGCGCATGTCGGGCATTGAATGCACCGTGCGGATGAAGGAGCTGCTGCCTGACACGCAAATCGTGATTTTGACGGCGATGGACGACCAGGAACTGGTTTTCATGGCGCTGGAGGCCGGGGCGGATGGCTACCTGTTGAAGCGCACGCGGCCGGCGGGTTTGCGGGCCGCGCTGCTCGATGTGCTGGGCGGCGGCGCACCGATGACCAGCCAGATTGCGCGGCGCGTCATCGAATCGTTTCGCCGCAAGTCCAAGGAGCCGGATGAGGGCACGCATTTGTCGGTGCGCGAGGAGCAAATCCTGCGGCTGCTGGCGCAGGGCTATTCGAACAAGCTGATTGCCGACAAGCTGGAGATCAGCGTCGATACGGTGTGCAGCCATCTCAAGCACGTCTTCGACAAGCTGCATGTGAACTCGCGCACCGAGGCGGTGGTGCGCTACATGGCGTTCAAGAACTCGCGCCAGAGTTCCGAAGGGGGCGGCTGACGCCGGGACCGGCCGGCTGATTTCCCACGGGCGGCTTCTTTCCGCGACGCACCGCGCCCGCATCAACCCGGCGCGGTTGCAGCAGCTTGGCAACGAGACCGGTCCAGCCCGTCTGGTGGGAGGCACCCAAACCACACCCTGTATCGCCGTGGAAATACTCGTGGAACAGCACGTAGTCGCGGAAATGCGGATCGGTGGCGAGTTTGGGATGTTGTTTCAACACGGGCCGCTGGCCGTCTGCGCCTTTCAAGAACAGTTTTGTCAACCGCTGCGTCAGTTCCACCGCAACTTCATTGATGGTGATGAACCGGCCGGAACCAGTCGGGCACTCGACCTTGAAATCATCGCCATAGTAGTGGTGGAATTTTTGCAGCGATTCGATGATGAGAAAGTTCATCGGCATCCAGACCGGGCCGCGCCAGTTGGAATTGCCGCCGAAGAGGCCGGACCGGGCTTCGGCCGGCCAGTAGCTGACGCTCAAGGTGTGTCCATCCGTGCGGAATTCATAGGGCTGCTCCAGATGCACGCGGGAGAGCGCCCGCGCGCCGTGGTCCGACAGGAATTCCGTCTCGTCCAGCAGGCGGCGCAGCAGGCATTTCATGCGGTGGCCGCGCAGGAGTGAAAGCAGTTTGCGGTCGCAGTCGCCGCATTCGTGCCAGCGCGAAACGAGTTTTGCGAGCTCGGGGCGATGGTTGAGATACCAGTCCATCCGGGCCGCAAATGCGGGCACCTGCCGCATTTGCGCGGGCTCGAGCGTCTCGACGGCGAAGAGGGGAATCAGCCCGACCAGCGAGCGCACTTTCAGCGGGATCTCCCGGCCGTCGGGCAGGCGCAGTTCGTCGTAGTAGAACTCATCCTGCTCGTCCCACAAGCCCAGGCCGTCCTCCTCCGTGTTGATGGCCGCGGCAATGCCCAGGAAGTGCTCGAAAAACTTCGTGGCGATGTCTTCGTAGGTCTTGTTGTGCTGGGCCAGTTCAAGTGCGATGCGCAGCAGGTTCAGGCAATACATCGCCATCCACGCGGTGCCGTCGGCCTGGTTGATGAACCCGCCGGTGGGCACGGGCGCGCTGCGGTCGAACACGCCGATGTTGTCGAGCCCGAGGAAGCCGCCCTGAAAAATGTTGCGGCCCTGCGCGTCCTTGCGGTTCACCCACCACGTGAAATTGAGCAGGAGCTTGTGATAGACACGCTCGAGAAAATGCAGGTCGCCCGGATCGGCGGGATTCGTGGCGCGCCGTTGTTTGCGGTCGATCTGAAACACGCGCCAGGTGGCCCACGCATGCACCGGCGGATTCACATCGCTGAAGGACCATTCGTAGGCGGGGAACTGGCCGTTCGGGTGCATATACCATTCGCGCGTCAGCAGCACGAGCTGGTGCTTGGCAAACCCGGCATCAACGAGCGCAAGCGAAATGGTGTGGAACGCGAGATCCCACGCCGCATACCACGGATACTCCCACTTGTCCGGCATGGAAATGATGTCGGCGTTGTTGAGGTGGGTCCATTCGTGGTTGCGGCCGAGCTTGCGTTCGGGCGGCGGCGGCGGCTCGGTCGGGTCGCCGCGCAGCCACTCGGGCACGTCGTAGTAATAGAACTGCTTCGACCAGATCATGCCGGCAAAGGCCTGGCGCTGCACGTTGCGGGCGTCGGCGTCGGTGATTTCGTGCTGGAGCGCGGCATAGAATTCATCGGCTTCGCTGCGGCGCTGGGTGAAGATGGCGTCAAAGTCGGCAAATGCTTTGGTGGCCGCCGCCATGAGTCGGCTCCGACTGGATGGAGCGGACTCATGTCCGTTGCTGCGGGTTAAACGCAGTCGCACGCTGACGGAACCACTGGCCGGAGCGGTGAGTTGATAATGTGCGGCGGCTTTCGTTCCTGATTGCTGCGGGTTCACGGCGGCTCTGTTGCCGTGGACGACGTAGTCGTGAAAAGCGTCCTTGAAGAAACCCGGTGCGTCCGGCCGGCCATAATGCCGGCGCGGGTTGGTTTCGTTTTCGGTGAAGAGCAAAGTCGGTGAACACCCGTCCTCGCCCGGGCCCTCTCCTCCGGGAAGAGGGAGGCCGTTACTCACTCTGTCGGCGAAAAACTGATGCTCTCCGAGTTCAGGGTGCTGGGCGACGATGACGCCGTCCTTGGCCTGCAATGACGGCCTGGCGCTGTTATTCTGCCACGACCAGGTGTTACGGAACCAGAGTTGCGGCAGGAGATGAATTGTCGCGGTTTCGGGTCCGCGATTCTGGATGGTCGCGCGCATCAGGATGTCGTCCGGCCCCGCCTTGGCGTATTCAACGAACACGTCGAAGTAGCGGTCGTCGTCAAAGAGGCCGGTGTCGAGCAGTTCGAATTCCGGCAGGCGGGGGTCGCTTTTGCGGCGATGGTTCTCCTCGACCAGCCGACGGTAGGGAAATTCCCGCTGGGGATACTTGTAGAGCAGCTTCAGGTGGGAATGCGTGGGCGTGGCGTCGAGGTAATAATACAACTCCTTCACGTCCTCTCCGTGGTTGCCTTCGTGGTTGGTCAGGCCGAACAGGCGTTCCTTGAGAATCGGGTCCTTCTCATTCCACAAGGCAAGCGAGAGACAGAGGCGGGCCTGCTTGTCGCTGAAGCCTGCCAGACCATCCTCACCCCAGCGGTAAGCGCGACTGCGGGCGTGATCATGTGGGAAATAGTCCCACGCTTCGCCGTTGGCAGAATAATCCTCCCGCACGGTGCCCCATTGGCGTTCGGCAAGGTAGGGCCCCCAGAGGCGCCAGGCTTCGGCGCCGTTTTGGGCGGCCGCGAGACGAAGTTGTTCGGCAGTCATGGTGGTGTGGAATCGTCAGCGCATTGAACCGTTGCAGGGTTGCATCGTTTGGATGCGAGTCAATCCGGAGGCGGATTGAATGGGGCCGCGAAGGGCCCGCTCAGCCGCCCGTCTCAAAGCCGGGATACAGTGTCATCCCGCCGTCCACGAAGATGCTCGCGCCGTGGATGTAGTCGGAATCGTCGCTGGCGAGCCAGACGCAGGCCCGGCCGATGTCATCGGGCTCGCCAATGCGCTTGTAGGGAATCAGTTTCATCAACTCGCGATACGCCTCGGGCGTGCCCCAGGCCTCCATGTTGATGGGGGTGCGCACGGCGCCGGGGCAGACACTGTTCACGCGGATACGGTGCGGGGCGACTTCCTGCGCGATGCTTTTCATCATGAGCATCACGCCACCTTTGCTCGCGGCGTAATTCACATGGCCGGCCCACGGAATGACTTCGTGAACGCTCGACATGCAGATGATTTTACCGGCGGCGCAACTGACTTCCTTGCGGATGCCCCGGCGCTTGAACTCGCGCACGGCCTCGCGGGCGCACAGAAACTGCCCGGTGAGATTCACGTCAAGCACGAGCTGCCAGTCCGCGAGCGTCATCTGGTCGATGGGCGCGTCCTTTTGCAGACCGGCGTTGTTGACGAGGATGTCAATCGTGCCGAATTCCTGGATCATCTTCTTGAACATCGCCTGAACCTGATCCTCCCGGCGCACGTCCGCCTGGTGGGCGAAGGCCGTGCCGCCGTGCCGCTTGATTTCGTCCACCACTGCGGCGGCGGCTTCCGGACGTGACACGAAATTCACGACGACGTCGGCGCCAGCGTGGGCGAGGGCGAGGGCAACCGCCTGGCCGATGCCGGAATTGGCGCCGGTGACCAGAGCCTTCTGGCCGCGCAGCACCTTGTTGATCGGTGTGGCGGGCATGACGGCTTCGGGCAGTTTTGCCGCCCGCAGATGTTCCTGCATCAGCTCCAAGTGTGCGGGCGACAGGGGATTGGTGACGCTGGTTGCGGTTTTTGAGTCGGTGGAATGGGTGTTCATGAGTTCATTTTACTTCGTTTTTATGAACGGCCAAGGTTGGTCGCCCCGGCCGCCGGAGCCGATGAGACGCGGAACCGCATGCGGGAGAAGGCATGGCGGTCATCCCCTTGGGCGGCGTGCCGCCACAGAAATCCAGACCGTCGGGCGGCGGCGGTGTTCAATTTTTGCGATTTTGCCTGCGCAAATGAAAAAAGCTGTAAGGTTTCTCCGGGTTCACCGACTCAGGCACGCGGGTGCACTGGCAATGGTCCGTGCGGTTCGTTCATCAAAATTTGTTTATGTCCAACCATGAACTGGCGGCTGCGACCGGCGGCGATACGGAGTCCGCGGCCGAATCACAGGCATCGCCCGTGCGGGCGGAAGCGGCGGAGACCGGGGCGAGCCCGTCGGATCCAGAACAATGGGTTGAGGCTTACGGTGACTACCTGTTCCGTTATGCTCTGGCGCGTTTGCGCGACCCGGCGCGGGCGGAGGATGTGGTGCAGGAAACTTTTCTCGCGGCGTGGAAGGGCCGGAAGAAGTTTGCGGGCCGCGCCGCGGAGAAGAGCTGGCTGGTGGGCATCCTGAAGAACAAGATTTTCGACCACTACCGCAAGGCCAGCCGCGAAACGTCTTTCACCGACCTCGAATTCTACCACGACGAGGAGGGCGACCGCTTCATTCCGGACGGGTTGTTCAAGGATGGCTGGGTGCACGAGCTCGGTCCGTTGGAGTGGTCCACGGAACCCGGTGCGACGCTCGACCGCGAAGTGTTTTGGCAGACGTTTCATGATTGCGCGAACAAGCTGCCTAAGAATGTCGCCACGGTGTTCAGCCTGCGCGAAGTGGATGGCGTGGAAAGCCGGGAAATCTGCGAGCTGCTCAACATCTCGGAGGGCAACCTCTGGGTCATGCTGCACCGGGCGCGCATGGCCTTGCGCCGCTGTCTGGAAATGAACTGGTTTGGCAAATCGGCGCCACGCAAATGAAACTCGGATCATCAATCAAGGAGCGCTGCATCCTGTGGGTCTGGCGGCACACGCCCAACTGTGCGGAGATGTCCCGCCTGGCCTCGCAGCGGCTCGACCGGCCGCTGCCGTGGCGAACACGGTTGCAGATGAGGTTGCATTTTGTGATTTGCGTGTGGTGCCGGCGCTACTTCAAGCAACTGGACTTCCTGCACCGGCAGGCGCCCCGGTCGGAGGCGTATCTCGTGGTGGCGACGCGCCGCGGCCTCAGCCCCGCAGCCAAACAGCGCATCGTGCAGCAACTGCGGAAATAGGTGGCGGTTGTGTAAGGCCGGTCCCGATTCACGCGACGAATCCGAACGGGCCGCTGTCGTGGCCGAATCCGCGCTGCCGTTGACCGCATTTGATCCGAATGATAACTGAATCATGCCCAAGCGGGGCTTGCCAATTGTGAAGCATTGGATTCGCTCGTGGGTGGGGAACCTGTCCCTGAGCTGCCGCCGGGCGGTCCACCTGCAATCCGAGGCGATGGATCATTCGCTGGCGTGGCGCCAGCGGCTCGGCTTGTGGCTGCATTTGCGCCTGTGCCGCTGGTGTCGCCGGTATGGCGCGCAGCTGCGATTCATCCGCGAAACGAGCCGCGCGCCGGCGAAGGCAAATCGGAACGCGTTTGCGCCGCACGCGCGGCTGTCTCCCGAAGCCCGCGAACGCCTGCACCGCCGGCTGACGGAGGCCCAAAAGGCCGATGACCAGTAAGGTTTGCCTGGGGCCGGCGACTTGCTCACACTCCGGGCGGCGGTCGCCTTCCGGGCCCGCGGACGGGGTGGCAGACAGGGGTTGCATGAATAATCCTTTGGATACAGTGCGCTTGCTGGTGAGCCTGCCGGCGCATTATCAAGCCCGGCTGGCGCGGGACATGGATGACATCCGGACGGCGCAGGCCTTGCGCAATCAGGTTTCTAACGTGGATAACGTGGAACTCAGCGAGGGGTTGGCGGCCTCGCACTTGACGGTCGGGATGAGGACCCGTTCGATGCGGTGTGCGACCCCTGATCGGTGAATACGTTCCCATGGGCGAGGTCGTGGGCACTTATCGTTTACAGACCGGCATCAGTGCGGCGCGGCAGCGGGGCTACTACTGCGAACAGGAATTTGTTTGAGCCAATGCGGGCGGAGATCGTCGAGTTGGGCCGGGCGTGCGTGCACAAGCATCATCGAAACTTGCTCGTCTTGGGCGCCCTCTGGAAAGGGATTGCCGATTACGCGCGGCGGGCGGGCGCCCGTTATCTGATGGGGTGCAGTTCACTGACGCCCCAGGATCCGGCGGTGGGGGCGTCCGCCTGCGCGGAGCTTTGCCGCCGTCATCTGGCGCCGCCGCCGTGGCGCACCGCACCCTTGGCCGATTGCGAATGTCCGCTGCACCAGCTGGCGGCCAATGCGCCCAAGGTTCCTAAGTTGCTGCGGGCCTACCTGAGTTTGGGCGCCAAGATTTGCGGTCCCCCGGCCCTGGACCGGCATTTCAAAACCATCGATTTTTGACGCTGCTGGACCTTGCGCAACTGCCGGAAGCGGCCCGGCTCCGGTTTCTAGGCTAGAGCGAGCGGCACATGAAATCATTGTGGGCGCATCCGTTGCGGGTGGCGGGCCGGTTGTTGTGGCTGGTTCGTCCGGCTGGCCGGCACTGTGTTTGTGCACCGTGAAAGCCGCACTCACGTGGGCCAAGTGGCGGATGCCATGCAGGCCGCCGTGGTTCAAGGGACGTTGGTGGTCCTGTTTCCCGAGGGCACCAGTTCCAACGGCCAAACCGTCCTGCCTTTTCGCTCCTCTTTGCTGGAGCCGGCCACGCGGCTTGCCCAACCGGTGACGGCGGCGTGGATTGGTTATGAACTGGCCGATGGCGACGTCGGCGAAGAAGTGTGTTATTGGAAGGACATGACGCTCCTGCCGCACTTGATCAATCTGCTCGGCAAACACCAGGTGCGGGCGCGGTTGCGCTTTCGGCGCGTGCCGGCGCCGGCGGTGGAGCGCAAGGAACTCGCGCGCCAGTTGCACGCCGAAGTCGTCCGGCTGAAGGAATCCCCATGAAAGTGATTGTCACGTGCGGCCCCAGTTACGAGCCCATTGATGAGGTGCGGCGGCTGACCAATTTTTCCAGCGGCGAACTGGGCGTGTTGTTGAGCCGCGAACTGGCCCGCGCTGGTTGTGAGGTGCTCTGTTTCAAAGGCAGCGGCGCCACCGCCACCGGGCCGGAATCTCCGTGCCGGGTGAGCGCCTTCAACACCAACGATGATCTGCTCGCACTTCTGTCACAAGCCGCGGCGGGCGGCGACATCGCAGCTGTGTTTCAGGCAGCCGCGCTGTGCGATTACCGGGTCAAGCAGGTGCTGGACGAGCAGGGGACGGATTGCGCCGCGCCGAAGATCGCCAGCCGTGCCGGGGCGTTGACGCTGCAACTCGAGCCCTCCACGAAAGTGATCGCGCAGTTGCGCCGGTTGTTTCCGCAGAGCCTGCTCGTCGGATGGAAATATGAACTGGCGGGCACCCGGGAGGAGGCTCTTGCGCGGGCGCACCGCCAGATCGCCGAGGCGCGCGTGGATGCCTGCGTGGTGAACGGCCGCGCCTTCGGCCCCGGTTTCGGTATCTGCCGTCCGGGCCGCCCGCTCGCCGTGTGCGCGGATAAATCGCAACTGGTCGTGCACCTGGCGGACTGGTTGCTCGCCGTGTTCTCCCGCGCGGCTACCGAAGCGGGAACGACGGGCCGTGCGGCCGGGGGTTAAAGGCTCCCACACCCAACGGCGGGACTCCGCAGCAATCAATGGCCGGCCGCGCCGTTTTCCGGGGACCGTGCTGGCAACTCCTTCCGGCCCGGCCTTGCCTGCCGTTGGTCCAATGTCGGGCCAACAAAAAACAGTTGCCATCAGGATGGGATTATCAGATAGTTCTGTCGTGACAGAAATAGCTGTCATAAATAGAGAAAGGCTGATTATGACCCTGATTGTATGGACTCACCTGGCGTATTTGAGCATCAGCGTTGCGTTGACCGTCTGGGTGGCGCGGACGCTGCATCGGAACGGGCGCGTGTTCCTCGTGGAATGCTTCCGGGGTAACACCGAGCTCGCCGATTCGGTCAATCATCTCCTGCTCGTCGGCTTCTATCTGATCAACGTGGGCTACGTGACGCTGGCGTTGAAATACGGCGTGCGGGCGGCCGATGCGCAGGAGGCGTTGGAAACGCTGAGCACTAAGGTCGGGCTGGTCCTGCTGGTGCTCGGTGGGATGCATTTCTTTAATCTGGCCCTCTTCGCGCGGTTGCGTCGGCGTGGGACCGCGCACGCGGGCGTGCCCGGCGGAATCACGCCGCCCTATCTGCCGGTGAACAAAATGACCGGCGTCTAAAAATTGCCAGCTTGGACTAATGCGCCGCGCGGAGGGACTCCGCGCGGCGCATTGAGTTTTGGAATACTGCACCGTGCAAGCCGGGCGATTGGGGGTTCGTGCATTTTGCACGCCAGCATGTGCGGGCCAATTTACCGACAAGATGGAATTTACTGATTTGCAATCACTTGTTCTTCGACCCCCGAACTGGCCCCGATTTAGCTATGAACTATTTCAACCAAACGGAAAGGGAGCCTCATGAAAGTGATTTCCCGGAATTTGCTGGTGGCCGCATGTGGATTGCTGATGGGTGGAGCGCCCATGGCGCGGGCCGAACTCGAAGTTTCCGCCAATGTCAGCATTCACGCGGTCGCTGATTTTGACGCGCCACTGACGGCACGCGGCACGTGGATCACCGTCGGCACCTACGGTCGGTGCTGGCGCCCGGCGGGTGTGGCAGTTTCCTGGCGCCCCTACTGTGAGGGGCACTGGGTATGGACGGATTGCGGCTGGTATTGGGAAAGCGATGAGCCCTGGGCGTGGGCCTGTTACCACTATGGCTACTGGGTTTACGATTCGGCCCATGGCTGGGTTTGGCTGCCGGGCGTGGAGTGGGGGCCGGCCTGGGTTTCCTGGCGGGTGGGCGGCGGCTACATCGGCTGGGCGCCGCTGCCGCCGCCGCGGGTTAAAGTGGTTGATGCGCGCTTCGTATTCGTCAAGGGCGCGCACTTCGCCGAACCCATTCGGTCCACCACCATCGTTGTGAGCAGTCCGCAAATCATTCGCGAAACCCGCGTCATCAACAATATCAAGCATCAGGAAAAGGTCATTGGCGATCGCGGGGCCCGGCGCGTGGTGGTGAACGAAGGTCCGGGACTGTCCGTGGTGGAAAAGGCCACCGGCCGGAAGTTTGAACGGGTGGCCATTCAGGAGGCGGCGCGACAAACGCCCGTGCCGTCGGCCGTTTCCCATGCGCCGCACGCACAGCCACCAAGGCAGCCAGAGCGAACCGGAAAGCCCGAGGCGCCACATCAATCCGATGTCGCCGCACCGGACCATCCGCCGGCTGCGCCGCATCGTCACGAACCGTCCAACGCCGGTCAGCGCGGCCATGTCTGGGGTCCCAGCCATGATCATGGGAAAGGGCGGAAATGAATTCGCGCAGCCGACGGGAGGGCGCCGTTCGTCTGACCCTGCCCGTTGCATGGCGGCACGAAGCCCGTGTGGCCATTGCCATTCGCCGTTCGTCCGTCGCCAGCCCGTCGTGGGCGGCGTGGCGGGGGCTGGATTTCCGGGAGCGGCAGCACGAAGAGCACGGATGCGATGCGTCCGCGGGAATTGACGGACTTTGGCGCAAAACGATTCAGGAAACAGCGGTGATTCAACTCAAACCCATACAGGAAAGGAAAACATGAAAACGAGATACACGGTTCTGTTTTGTTCGGCGATGATTGCCCTGGTCGGCTGCAATTCCAGCGAGACCACGGGAGAGACGCCAACCACCAACGCGCCGGCGGCGACCAATGCGCAGCCGGACAAACCCGCCGCGGGTGCGGCTGCGGCCATCATGGAGGGTAAGACCGAATTTGTGGCCAGCGCCGAGGCGCAGCTCAATACGCTGCGCGGCCAGATCGACGACCTGGCCCAGCGGTCGCAAAGTTTGACGGGCGAAGTCAAGGCGCAGGCGGATGCGGCGCTGGCCACCTTGAAAACGCAACAGTCCGCGGCCCAGGCAAAGTTTGACGCGCTCAAGCAGGCCGGTGCCGGGAGCTGGGCGGATTTGAAGGCCGGGTTGGCGACGGCCCTCGCTGACTTGCAAAAGGCCTGCGACAACGCGAAGGCCAAGTTCAGTTGAGCCATTCGGTGGCGAACGGCGCGAACCGGATGGCCGGTTGGTTGGGTTGGTTGGGGAAGGACACTTGGGCCGCGCCGGCAATGGCGCGGCCCAAGTCGTTGTCGGCCACTTATTCCAGCGTCACGTCCATTGGAGTCTGGCGTGTCCCTTGTTCGTTCGCTACCATGGTGGAATGGAATCGTCCAAAGCGAACCGCCCCATGCGCGTGTTGATCATCGATGACGAAGGCAACATTCGTCGCACGACAGCCGTCGTGTTTGAAGCGATGGGACATGAGGTCGTGGGTGTCGCGCGCGGCGCGGCGGCGCTGGATCAGCTGGATGCCGGCTCGTTTAACATCGCCTTTCTGGATCTCAAACTCGGTGCCGAGAACGGCCTGGACCTGCTGCCGGAATTGCTCAAACGTGATCCCAGCCTGGACGTCGTCGTGTTCACGGCTTACGCCTCGATCGAGACGGCGGTCGAGGCCATGCGGCGCGGCGCGGCTGATTACATTCCCAAGCCGTTCACGCCGGAGCAGATTCGGCGCGTCTTCGAACGCATCACCAAGGCGCGCAAGCTCGCGAGCCGCGTGGCCGAACTGGAATCCCGCCTGTCGGTGGAGGCGCCGACCATCCTGCTGAACACGGCCGTGCCGGCAGTGCAAAAGGCACAGGAACTGGTGTTCAAGGCCGCGCCCACCCCGGCGACGATTCTGCTCCTCGGCGAGAGCGGCACCGGCAAATCCGTGCTCGCCCGGGCGATTCACGAGCGCAGTCCGCAAAAGGAAAACGCCTTCGTGACGGTCAACTGTCCGAGCCTGTCGCGTGATCTGCTCGAAAGTGAGTTGTTTGGCCACATCAAGGGTGCGTTTACTGGCGCCACGGCGGATGCGGCGGGCAAGGTGGCGGCGGCCGATGGCGGCACGCTTTTCCTCGACGAGATCGGCGACCTCCCGTTGGAAATCCAGCCCAAGCTGCTCCGGTTGTTGCAGGAAAAGGAATACGAACGCGTGGGCGAGGCGAAAACACGACGGGCCAACGTGCGTGTGGTGGCGGCGACGAATCACGATTTGGAGCAGTCGGTCAAGGAAGGCCGGTTTCGCGAGGACCTGTATTACCGGCTGAACGTCATCGCGGTGGTGATGCCGCCGTTGCGTGAGCGCCTGCTGGATTTGCAGGGCATTGCCGACAATTACCTCCAGTTCTTTGCCCGGCAGTGCGGGAAAAATCTCCAGGGCTTTTCCGGCGATGCCCAGCGCGCCTTGCTCCACTACCACTGGCCGGGAAACCTGCGTGAACTCCGCAATGTTGTCGAGCGGGCGGTCATTCTGGCCGGCGGCAACCGGGTTGAGCGGGACGATTTGCCCGACAAACTCGAACAGCCGCGGGCCGGGGCGGGCCGTGAGGTGCATGTGGGCGAACGGGTGTCACTGGAGGAACTCGAACAGGAGCACATCAACCGCGTGTTGCAGCAGGCGTCCACCATGGAGGAGGCCGCCCAGATTCTCGGCATCAATCCGGCCACCCTTTACCGGAAGCGGAAGAAGCTCGTTCAGTAAGCCGGCGCGCCGGCGGCCTGGGTTATGTTGCGCACGCGCTTGTTTTTGGGTCTTGTGCCGTTCGTGGTGCTGCTGCTCGCCACGGGCGTGTATGCCATCATCCTGTTCTCGCGCCTCGTGCACCGGGTGGACGCCACCGTCAGCGGCAACTACCGCAGCATCCTGGTGGCGCAGTCGATGCGCCTCGAATTGACGGCCATCGAGCGGGAGGCCTGGACGTCGAACACCGGCACCAACGCCGCCACGCCCGCCTTTTTGCAGTTGCAGAAGCAGTTTGAGGACAACCTGTCCCTTCTGACGAACGGCATGAGCCAGCCTGCGGAGCAGGAACTCACTCAAAGGCTGGCCACCAACTATGCCGCCTTCAGGCGGGCGATGATTGTGTTCAATGCCGCGGGCGGTGCGGAGAACCGCCAGCGCACCTACCAGACGGGCGTCACGCCCAGCGTGCTCGCGCTGGACCACACGCTGGAAAAAATCCGCGACCTCAACGATCAGGCCATTCTTGCCACGCGGGAGAGCATTCAGCAGATCATGCGGGACATCACGCGGCCGATGTTGATCGGCATGGTGGTCACGCTGGCCATCGCGCTCTATGCCTACTATCGCCTGAGCCGGTCCCTGCTGCTGCCGATCGAATCGTTGACCCGCGCCACCCGGGAACTGAGCCAGGGAAACTGGCACCAGCCCGTGCCGGTCGAATCCCGCGATGAACTGGGCCAGCTGGCCATTGCCTTCAACACCATGGCCGCCCAGCTTCAGGAATACCGTCAGAGCACCAGCGCGGAAATCGTCCGCCTGCACCGCACCATGGAGACGACGCTGGCCTCGTTTCCCGATCCCATTTTCGTGCTCAACCACAAGGCGCGCATCGAGCTGAAGAACCCGGCGGCGGATGAATTTGCCGCCGGTTTGGGTCTCACGGAACGGCTTCCGGGTGAGTTGCAGCGGATTGCCGCAACCGCGCTGGCCCGTGGCGAAAACTTCCTCCCGCACACCTTCGACGACGTGGTCAGTTATCACCCGCCGGCCGGCGAAAAGTTTTACCTGCCCCGCGTGCTCGTCATGCGGGACAAGAACAATGCGACCTTTGGTGTTGCTGTGGTGTTGTATGACGTGACGCGTTTCCGCCTCCTGGATGCGGCCAAGACCAATCTCGTGGCCACCGTCAGCCACGAACTGAAGACCCCGCTCACCAGCCTGCGCATGGCCCTGCACATTCTCCTCGAAAAAACCATCGGCCGCATCAACGCCCGGCAGGACGAGATGTTGCGCGGCGCCCGCGACGATGCCGAGCGGCTGCTGAACATTTTGAACGACCTGCTGGACCTGGCACGATTGGAGGCGGGCAACGCGGAGCTGCGCAAGGAACCGGTCATGCCGGGCGAACTGCTGGAACACGTTGCGCGGGAGGCGGCGGATCAGGCGGCGGGCGGCCGCGTGCGGGTCCACTGGTCGGCCGAATCGAACCTGCCGGCCGTGCATGTGGACCGGCAGCGCATCAGCCACGTCTTTGGCAACCTGGTCAACAACGCCATCAAACACTCGCCGGCCGGGGCGGACGTGAGGCTCCACGCGGCGTCCGGCGAAGAGGGCGGCGTGCAATTCACCGTGACCGACCGTGGCCCTGGCGTGCCCGAGGAATTTCAGAGCCGCATCTTTGACCGCTTTTTCCGTGTGCCCGGTCAGGACAAAACCGGAGCCGGTCTCGGATTGTCCATCGCCCGGGAAATCACGGTGGCCCACGGCGGTCGTATTGGTGTGCGCAGCGAGCCGGGGCAGGGGAGCCAGTTCTTCGTCATTCTACCCGCTGCGAATGCGGCCGAAGCTGCGGCGGGCAACCACCTCATTGATGGCCCCGCTGGGCCAGGATGAGTTCGCGCAACGCGTGCGGATTCGGCACCCCTTCGATGCGCTCCGCGGCATCCACGGTTGCGGATGTGGAAATGGTGAGGTCACCCATGCCCACGAGCCGCGCGAGAAATCCCTGGTCAATGTCAATCGCCCGAATGTCCCGCACGAGGAATTCGCGGTAGCACTTTGTAATCAAGCCGCGCTCCACCGTCACGCGCCCCGGATAAATGCGCAGCACCACGGACGCCCGGCGGGCCCACGCCACCAGCGGCGGCACAATCAGCCAGAAAAAGAACAGGTGCCAGAAGAAGCGCCACCACGACGGCTGCGCCTGCGCGAGCAGTTCATGGCCGGCGGCGGCCTTCGAGGTGCCGGCTCCAGTCTGGGCCGCCACCGGGTAACCGCACGCGGGGCACATCGGCGCAAGGGAGGAAACCGGATTCGTGCATTCCGGACATTTGATCAGAGCCATGAGGGCATCCTTGCGCCACGGCGACCGCTTGGCAAGCGGCGGGTTCCCGCGCGCTCACCGGCGGCCAAGCGTGGCGAGCAGCTTTTCGTGGATGTTCCCGAACCCGCCGTTGCTGAAGACACACACGACTTCACCGCCCTGCGCGTGGCGCGCGAGGTGTGCCACGATGGCGTCCGCGTCCGGCAGATAGCTGGCATCCTTGCCGCCCGTGCGCAGGTCTTCCATCAGGCGCTCGGGGTCCAGGCGTTCTGCGACGGGCAACTGCTCCAGGCGCGCGACCTGGGCGACCACCACGGCATTCGCATCCACAAAGGAGCCGGCCAGCTCCGTTTGGAACACATTCCGGCGCGTGGTGTTGCTGCGTGGTTCGAAAACGGCCCAGATTTTCTCGTGCGGATACTTGATGCGCAACGCCCGCAACGTTTCGCGAATGGCGGTCGGATGATGTCCGAAGTCGTCAATCACAGTCACGCCGCCCGCGACGCCACGCACTTCGAGCCGGCGGCGGATGCCCTTGAACGTGTCGAAGCCCGCCTGAATCTGTTTGTTGGTCAGCCCGCAGTGCTTGGCGGCGGCGACCACGGCGAGGGCGTTGCGCACGTTCAGTTCGCCGACGAGGTTGAGGTGGAACTTGAAACCCGGGATTTCGAACTCGCTCGCCGTGGGCCCGAGCCGGAGGTTGAACGCCTGAATCGCATTCGGTTCGCCGAGGCCGAAGCGTTTGATCGGGCAGAAGGTGATGTTCAACAGCGGCGCCAGTTGCGGGTCGTCCCCGTTCGCCAGCAGCAGACCGTTGCGCGGCACGAGCCGGATGAACTGGCTAAATGCGTGCTGCACCGCGGCGACATCCGAGAAAATGTCCGCGTGATCGAATTCAAGGTTGTTCAGGATGGCGACTTCGGGCAGGTAATGCACAAACTTGCTGCGCTTGTCGAAGAACGCGGTGTCGTATTCGTCCCCCTCGATGATGAACCATTCGCTGTCGGTGAACCGCGCGCCCTGGCCCAGGTTGGTCGGGATGCCGCCGATCAGGTAGCTCGGGTTCAGGCCGGCGTGCTCGAAGACCCACGTCAACAGGCTGGTGGTCGTGGTTTTGCCGTGCGTGCCGGCGACCACCAGGGAGCGTTTGCCGCGGATGAAATACTCCTTCAGCAGCTCGGGCAACGAGCAGTAACGCAGCCGCTGCGCGAGCACCGCCTCGGCTTCGGGATTGCCGCGTGAAATGGCGTTGCCGACGACGACGAGGTCGGGTTTGTGCGCGAGATTCGCCTCGGTGTAGCCGTTGAACACTTCGATCTGCCGTTGGGCCAGAAAGGTGGACATCGGGGGATACACGTTCTGGTCCGAGCCGGTGACGACGTAGCCTTTTTCCTGCAAGGCGGCTGCGGCGGATGCCATTGCGGTGCCGCAAATGCCGATGAAATGAACTGAGCGAATCTCCGAAATCATGTGGGGCGAAGATAGGGCAACGCGGCAGGCGGAAAAGCAGGAAGTGGGCAAAACAGGTGGTGCGGGCGTGGAATTTCATTTGACCGGCGTTCGTCCCGCGCCTAGTCAAGGCGCTCGCAAATCATGAGTCGCCAGGTGTGCATTCTGCTGCCGCGGACGGGGCTGTATCCCGGTTTGGGAAAAATGCTCGCGGACGCCTTTGGAGAACTGGGCTGGCAGCCCACCGTGCGCCACCGCGCCGACGCGGAGGTGCTGCGCCACGATCTCCTGCTGCTGGCGGGTTTTTGCCGCTACATTGAGGGCTTGCCCGCGGTGCTCGCGCAGCGGCGGGGCCGGTCGCCCGTCACGCTGCTCTGGCAGTTGGAACCGCTGCCGCCGGAGCAGTTGAGCCTGCTCGGCGAACAGGTCGGCCGGCGCCTTGCCGCGCTGGACTGGGGCCGGTTGCCGCGCCCGGCACGGAAGCTCCTCGGCAACCTCATTCCCTTCCGCACGCAGTTGCTGCGGACCCTGCGCCGGTGGCAGGCCCGGGAATACACGCGCGCTGTCCGGCAGGCGCCGGACCAGGAGGGCTGGATCCAATACGACGTGGAAAATTTTTTCAACGCGGCGGGCGATTGGGAATGGATCCGGCGGGCGCAGGCGCAGGGCTGGCTGGACCATTGTTTTGCCACCGTGCAGCCACGGGTGCGTTTTCTCCGGAGCCGCGGAGTGCCGGCCGGGCTGGCACCGTTTGGCTATCATCCGGATTGGGGTCGCGACCAGCAGTTGCCCCGGGACATTGACGTGTTGTTTCTGGGCGCGCTGGGGCGAGGGCCGCGCCACGAGAAGCTGCGTCATTTGCGGGATGCGCTGGCGGCGCGGGGCCGCACCCTGACGTTTGTGTCCGGGGTCCAGGGCGCCGTCCGGGAAGCGTGGTTGAACCGCGCGCGGATCGTGCTGTGCCTGCTGCGGACGCCGCACGACCTGCCGGCGATGCGCGTGATGCTCGGCCTTGCGTGCGGCGCGCTGGTCGTGTGCGAACCGTGCGCGGACACGGGGGCGTTCGTGGCGGGGGAGCACTTCGTGATGACGTCCTTGGAGGAAATGCCCGCCGTGATAGACCGTTATCTGACGCACGAAGCGGAGCGGCGGGCCGTTGCCGCGGCGGGTCACCGTTTCGTGACCACGGAATTGACCCTGCCGCAAGTTCTCCGCAGGATGCTGGCCGTGGCGAATCTCAGAAGTTCCCCATGATACCAACATTTCGTCCCAGTCTGGGCGCCGAAGAACAGCGCGCCGTCGAGTCCGTGTTTGCCAGCCGCTGGCTGGGCATGGGACCGGTGACGGAGCGATTGGCAGCCGTCGTGTTCCGAACCTCATCGGACAACGTCGCCGTTTCCACGCTCACCCCCGCATGATGAATACCGGAAAACCCCTGCTCATTCTTGGCACCGGCCCGTTTGCCGTGGAAATTGCCGACCTCGCCTCCGAAATCCCCGGCGTGACGGTTGCCGGTTTCGTGGAAAACCTGGATCGTGCCCGTTGCGCGCAGCCGCTGGATGGCCGGCCGGTGTATTGGATCGATGAACTTGGTCCGCGCGTGGTCACGCACCAGTTTGTGTGCGGGCTGGGCACCACGCACCGCGGCCGGTTTACCGCGCAGGTGGCCGCGCTCGGCGGCGAATTCGCCACCCTGGTGCATCCCAGCGCCCGGGTCTCCACGCGCAGCACGCTGGGCCCGGGAACGATTCTCAACGTCGGCGTCATCATTGCGTCGCACACCCGGTTGGGCGCGCACGTTTCGGTGAACCGCGGCGCCACCATCGGCCACCACACGCAGATTGATGATTTTGTCACCGTCGGCCCGGGTGTGAATCTGGCGGGCAGTTGTCACGTCGGCCGGGCGGTGTATGTGGGCATCGGCGCCACCATCATCGACCACAAGGTCATCGGCGCGCAGTCCGTCGTGGGGGCCGGCGCGGTGGTGACCGAGGACGTGCCGGAACGCGTGCTCGTGGTGGGCGTGCCGGCCAAAATTGTGAAGCGAGACATCGCAGGCAAATAATCCGCGCCATGAAACTGGACAAGCTCATCATCAACGCCGCGCTCACCGGCATGGTGCCGCAGAAGCGGGACAACCCGCACACGCCCATTGCCCCCGCGGAAATCATCGCCGATGCCCGGCGCTGTCACGCCGCGGGCGCGAGCATCATTCACGTCCACGCCCGCGACGCCTCGGGCCGGCCCGACTGGCACAAGGAGGCGTATGCCGAAATCATCACCGGCATTCGTGCCGCGTGCCCGGGCCTCCTGATTTCCGCCACCACGAGCGGGCGCACGGACAATTCGTTTGCCTGCCGGTCGGACGTGCTCGACCTGACGGGCGACGCGAAGCCGGACTTTGCCTCGCTGACCCTCGGCTCGCTGAACTTTCCGAACCAGGCATCGGTCAATGAGCCCAGGATGATTCAGGCCCTGGCTGAAAAAATGCAGCAGCGCGGCATTATTCCCGAACTCGAGCTGTTCGAGCTGGGCATGGCCGACTACGCGCGCCGGCTGATTCAACTTGGGCGGTTGCAGCCGCCGTTCTACGCCAACGTGCTGCTTGGCTCCCTGGGCACGCTGGCGGCCACGCCGGACAATCTTGTCACGCTCGTGCGCGCGCTGCCGACCGGCACCACGTGGTCCGCCGCGGGCATCGGCCGCTTCCAATTTTACGTCAACAGCATGGCCATCACCATGGGCGGTCACGTGCGGGTCGGGCTGGAGGACAACCTCTGGTTTGACGCCGCCCGCACGGAGCTGGCGACGAATGTGAAGTTGATCGAGCGCCTGGTGAAGCTGGCCCAATGCGCGGGGCGCGACATCGCCTCGCCGGCGGAGGCCCGCGCGTTGATTGGCCTGCCGGCCCCGGCGGAAGCCACCACCCTTCGCTTCGACGTGACAACTCCGCCCGTCCGCTGCTAATCAATCGCCATGCGCGAACTCCTCATCGGCATTGACAGCGGCACGCAGTCCACCAAGGCCCTGGTCGTGGACGCGAACACAGGCAGGGTGCTCGGCGCGGGCGCGGCGAAATACGATTTACTGCCCGGCCTCCCGCCCGGCGCGAAGGAACAGCACCCGGAGACGTGGCGCCGCGCCACGGCCGCCGCAGTCAAGGCTGCGTTAAAGGCGGCCAAAGCCCGCCCCGCCGAAGTCAAGGCCATGGGTGTCAGCGGCCAGCAGCACGGCTTTGTGCCGCTCGATGCCGCGGGCGAAGTCATCCGCCCGGCCAAACTCTGGTGCGACACCGCCACGAGCGCCGAGTGCGATGCAATCACCGCGCGGCTCGGCGGGCCGAAGAAAACCATCGCGGCGCTGGGCAACGTCGTGTTGCCCGGTTTCACCGCCTCGAAAATTCTCTGGCTGAAACGGCGCGAGCCGAAAAACTTCACCCGGCTCGCCACCGTGCTCCTGCCGCATGACTACCTGAACTTCTGGCTGACCGGCGAACGCGTGATGGAGTATGGCGACGCCAGCGGCACCGCGCTGTTCGATGTGCGCCGCCGCCAATGGTGCGCCGCCGCGCTGCAGGCAATTGACGCAAGCCTCGTTGATAAACTGCCACCCTTGATTTCCAGCGATCAGCCCGCGGGCCTGCTGCGTCCGGCCACGGCGCGCGAACTGGGGCTGAACCCCGGCGTGCTGGTCAGCGCCGGGGGCGGCGACAACATGATGGGCGCCATCGGCACCGGCAACACCCGGCCCGGCATCGTCACCGCCAGCTTCGGCACGAGCGGAACGATTTACGCCTGCGCGGACCGGCCGGTGGTCGATCCGGCCGGGGAAATCGCGGCGTTTTGCGATTCCACGAACCGCTGGCTGCCGTTGCTGTGCACCATGAACGTGACCGTGGCGACGGAGATGGTGCGGAAGGATTTTGGGCTCGACCACGCGGCGTTGGAGAAAATGGCGGCGAAAGCGCCGGCCGGCTGCGACGGCTTGTTCCTCCTGCCGTATCTCGAAGGCGAGCGCACGCCGAACGTGCCCGACGGCACAGGCGTGTATCTCGGTGTCAACCCGCGCACCTTCACGGCGCCTCACTTCGCCCGGGCCACGATGGAAGGCGTAACACTGGGGATGAATTACGGCCTGCGCCGGCTGGCGCAACTCGGCGTCAAGGCGAAGCAAATTCGCGCCACGGGCGGCGGTGCGAACTCCCGGTTCTGGCGCCAGATCATGGCGGACGTCTTCAACGCGCCGGTCGTCACCTTGAAAGTTGGCGAAGGCGCGGCCTACGGGGCGGCGTTGCAGGCGTTGTGGTGCTGGAAACTCCAATCCGGCGAACGCGTGCAGATCGAGGAGATTACGGATGCGTTCGTCACGTTGAACCGCGCGGAAACAACGCAACCGAAGGCGGCGAATGTCCGGTGCTACGCGGCCTTGCAGGCGCTGCAGGATGAAGCGTCGCTCTCCCTGCGGGGTGTGTTTGGGCGGCAGCGGCAGTTTACCTGGAAGCGCGCATGAACGACGAAACCGCCGAACGCTTTGCCCGCCTCGAATCGCACCTTGCCCACCTGGAACATCAGGTGGAGCAGTTGAACGAGGTGGTGATTGAACAGGGCAAGACCCTCGACCGCCTGGTGAAGCAGATGCAGGTGCAATCGCGGGCGTTGGAGACGGCTGAGCTCGAACGCGCCAAGGCGAACAATCCCAAGCCGCCGCATTACTAGCGTAGGCAAGTCATGGTAAGGGCCGACGTTTTCGTAGCCAAGACCCGGCACAGAATCTATCTTGCGGTCAGATTGCATGAACCTGGCTGGACTCACGTTAATCTTCGCATTGGCCTTGCCGGCGTTGGCGCAGACCAACTCGGCGGTGGAAACGGATTCCTCCCACGCCGCCGCGCCGACACATCAAACGCATGACGCTGCGGTCCTTCGCGCGGAGCAAATCCGGGCGGATTGCATTGCCGGTCGTCGTTGCATCTGCGGCAAGATTATGAAAATTCTACCCGAAGGACTGGTGGTGGAGAGTGGTTACACCAATCTTTTGCGTGAGCCGTTGACGCGTTCCTGGCTCGTGCCGGGCACGGTGACCACCAGCCGCCCGGAAAAGTTGGTGGAAAGCGGCATTCCCGGAACGCCCTGCGTCGGCACGGTGTTGCTGACGGACTATCCCAAATCACGAAAGCTGAAGCCGAAGGCATACGATTACGTGATTATTGAAGGTTACCCCACCGGGCAGCATACCTATCATTCCGTGGGCACGGTGCAGAAGACGGTGCGGCGATTTTCCGCGCAACTTGCCACGGCGGTTGCCTGGCATCTGGCCGAAGGCAGCACCAACGCTTCGCCCTCGAGTGCAGGATCAAAGTGACGCGCGCCTTTCGAATTGTTGGAGCAAAGTTTCTGCCCCGTCTGGCTACCATTGCGGGAATGGGCGTGCTCGCAACTCGCGCCGTCCACCCATGTCTGGCTGACGCCGTTGCCCCCCGCTCGTGGGAGGTTCAACCCCGGTCACGCCCGTTTCTCGCCATGCCGGCCACGGCCGCCTCAACCTTGCCGGCACTGTTGTCTCAAACTGGAGCGTTCAAGGATGTCCGGCATCTTGTCCCGGCCGATGGATTACTCCCGTATGAGCTCATCGTCCCATTCTGGTCGGACGGTGCGGAGAAAGCGCGCTGGGTTTCCGTGCCTGCCGGCGCGACGATAAAATTTTCGCCGACGGGCGAATGGAGCTTTCCGAAAGGAACGGTCTTTGTAAAGACGTTCACTTTCATTACCAACGAACTGCAGCCCGAGTCGATTCGCCGGCTGGAGACGCGGTTGCTGGTGTGCGATGCGGATGGCGGCGTTTACGGGGCCGTTTACAAATGGCGCCCCGACAACAGTGACGCTGAGTTGCTGGAAACGAATTTGATGGAAACGATCACCATTATAACCGCGACCGGCGTGCGAACCCAGTCGTGGTATTACCCCAGCCGCAAGGATTGCCTGACCTGCCACACGGACAACGCCGGGCATGTCCTGGGGGTAAAAACCCGGCAGTTGAACCGGGAGTATGCCTACCCTGCCGGGGTCACTGAAAATGAACTGCTGAGGTGGAGCCGGCTTGGCCTGTTCGATACCAACCTGCACAAAGCCGACGTAAAAGCGTTGCCGACGCTGGCCCGTCCCGATGACCTGGCCCGCAGCCTGGAAGATCGCGCGCGTTCCTACCTCGATGCGAATTGCGCCAATTGCCATCGGCCGAAGGGCACCGTTGCCTATTTCGACGCGCGCTACGACACGCCATTGGCAAAGCAGGGCCTGATTGACGGTCCGGTGCTGATTGACGAACGCATCGACAGCGCGCGGGTCATGGCGCCGAACGACATCTGGCGTTCCATTCTTTACCTGCGGGCGAACACGACCGAAGCCTTCAAGATGCCGCCGCTGGCCCGCAACGCGATCGATGAAAAGGGCATGGCCTTGCTGCGACAATGGATCGAAAGCCTTCCGGGGCCGCCGGTGCTGCCGCCGCCGGAAATCTCGCCGGCCGGCGGCAGTCTGACGAACGCCGTGGAGGTCACATTGAGCAGCGTGCCGGGTGCGACCATCCGTTACACAATCGACGGCACGGTGCCGACGAAGTCGGATTTGCTCTATGACAAACCCATTCGCCTGACCGGGCCAACCATTCTGCGCGCCCGGGCGTTCAAGACGGGCTTCACCAAGAGCATTACCACCCAGCAGTTCTTTCTCACCGGCCAGTAGCCGTTTGACTCACTTCGCGCCCGGCAACCACGACGATACCCCACGGACTGCCGGGTGATTTGACGCGCGTAATTTCCTGGTCAGTTGAAAGGTCCACCACCGAGACATCGTCCGATGGGCCGTTGGCGGCGAACAAATATTTGTTGTCCGGTGACAGGGCGATGCCCCACGGACGCTTTCCAACGGGGATCGTGTGCAGCACCTCGAACGTATTGGCATCAACCACACACACCGTGCCGCCCCGCCCGGTGCTGACATAAATCTTCTTCCCATCGGATGAAACCACGACGCATTGCGGACGCGCGTGCGGCGGCAAGGTGATTACCCGGGCGAGTTTTTGCGCCGCGGTGTCGATGACGTTCAACTCGCCTACGGATTCAGATGGAATGAACGCGCGCGAGCCGTCCGGCAGGAACGCCACGCTGCGGGGACGTGGATGAACGTTGAGGTGACCGATGACCTTGAACGTCTGCGCGTCGATGGCGAACACATCGCCCGCCGTCTCGCAGGTGACGTAGAAAAATTTCCCGTCCGGACTGGCGCCGACGCCTTCCGGCTCACGGCTCACCGGGATGAACGTGACCACCTTGCCGGTGGCGGCATCAAGCACGGTGGCGGCACTCACGTCTTCGTTGGCAATGTAGATGCGCGAACCGTCCGGGCTGAGACAGAATTGTTCGGGGTCGGAGCCGGCGGGAATTTTACGCAGGAATTTTTTCTGCCCGGCGTCCACGAGGGCGATGCCGTCGGCTGATTTGTCCGCCTTGGCCTCCTTGTCATCATCATCGTGGCCTTTTTCGAAAATGGGGTTGCCATTCGCATCCAATTTCGGCGGGGGTTCGATGGGAGTGCCGCTTAACGCGACATAAACCGTCTTTCCATCCGGACTGGCATGGATGCCCCGTGGCCGCTTGCCCACGGGAATGGTGGTGGCGACCTTGAAATCCGCTCCGTCGATGACCGTCAGAGTGCCGGCCTTTTCATTGGAAACAAAAACCGAATAGGCGCCGGCACAGTGCGCGGATGGGCTCCAGAAAAACGCGCTGCCGGCCAGCGCGGCGATCCATGCTGAGTAAAGGGAAATTCTCATGTTGGAAATCGAAGTCAGTTTTTGCGCGAACGTGATAATGCCGGGGCATTTGAAACGAGAGTGAAAACAGGAAAAATTGGGGTGTCCATGGTTCGCGCTTAAGCATAAAGTAAGAACACATCATTTCCGCCGCAAGCTGTTCGTGGATAAACGACCGTGGCTGGACAAAAGTGATGGGAGACCTTGCTCAACAGTAAATGAAAAACCATTTGGGCTTCATCATCAGGGGGTTCGCGGTCATCAGCGTCGTTCTCGCAACCCTGTCCCAGCTTTGCCCTGAAGCCAAAGCCCAGACGCTGCGGTTGCGTTTTGCCTTCGAAGACAGCGGCTCGACCACGACCGATTCCGCGGCGGGAGTTACGTTGAAGCTGGTCAACGGCAGCACGGCGACGGATTTGCACGGGACTGCCGGATCCGGCGTGGCCGGGATTGGCAAAGCCTTGGACTTTTTCTCCGGGACTTACAACAACGCAGCGTCGCCGATCGCTTTTGCGACCAACAACGGAGCACTGAACTTTGGGCCGATTTCCAATTTTACCCTGACCCAGTGGATCAAACCTGGCGTGGTTTCCCAGTATCCGCGCTTCTTTGAAATTGGACCCAATACGTTCACGGTCGAGACGGCGGCGAATTCGTTTGCCTACCTGCTGAACAATGGACCCGGCTTTCAAGTCTTCCTGAACGGGGTTCAGCAGTTGACCACGGGAACGGTTCCCGGCTTGTCCGCGGGAAGTTGGAGCTTTATTGCGATTACTTACGATGGCAGCACGCTGAATCTGTATGCTGGTTCGGAGACCAGTCCCGTGGCGCTTGTCACGAGCGCATCGGTTTCAGGGCAGACCATCAATCTGGGCAGCTCCGGCACCGTTTTTTTGGGCAATCGGTTGAGTGACCAGCTTCGGGCATTCCAAGGATTGCTGGATGACACACGGTTTTATACGGATGCGGCGGATGTGAACTTTCTGGAAAGCGTGCGGCTGTCTGCTTTGAGCGACCCGTATGCGGGGCCGACGACAATTTCACCATCGGCAACAGCCATTCTTGGCAGCAATGTAACCATCAGTGCCATCGCCGATGGCACTCCGCCGATTACTTTTCGGTGGTTCTTCACCAACACGAACGGCGTCACCAGCCTGGTTTCCGGCGCCACCACGAGCACGTTTACGCTCACCAATGTGCAATATGCCAATGCCGGAAATTATTTTTTGGTGGTCTCCAACAACCCGGGCGGCACCCCAAAGGTCTTCACCAACACACCTGCTGCCTTGACGGTGACGGCGGAGGTGCCGCCGGTCGTGCTGGTGGATTTCGGCATCAATGCGCCGACGCCGGGGATTAACGACGCTTTTCAGTTCAGCACGGCCGGCCAGGCAAACCAGCCGGATGGACTTAATTACTATACCGACAACCAGGTCAGTTACGGCTCGGGCGAACCCGGACAGACATTTTTTACGCCCGACGGCTCGGCCGGTTTCCTTTTGACCTCGCTGGCCTTTAAAACCGGGGGCGGCACCAGTTCGGGGACCGGCACCCCGCAGGGGTATTTGCTGCACATTTATTCGGTGAGCAATGGCGCCGCCACCGTGCTCGCCACTTATAGTGCGACGAACTTCACTTTTTCGGATGGTGACTGGTTGCAGTGGACCAACCTCGACTTGTCGCTCATGCCCAATTCGACTTATGGCTATTCCTTCGGAAAAGTCTCCGCGGCAGTTGGGGGTTGGGATCAGCTGGGCAATGCCAGTGGCAATCCTTATCCGAATGGTGAACTGGGCATTTTCCCGGTGGCTGGCGGCAACATCACCTTTGCCAGCAGCCATGACTACGATGGCGTTTTTGATGTGGGATTGACTTCGCTCGGACCTCCGTCGCCAGCGACGGTCGCAAACAAGCCCGCTACGACCATCCAAGGGACGGCCGCAACCTTGAACGGAACCATTGTTGCGAGCGGAGGCAGCCTTCCGTATGTCACGATCTACTATGGCGCGACCGACGGCGGGACGAATGCCGCCGCCTGGTCCAACGATGTCGCTCTGGGCGCACAGTTGGGGGACTTTTCGACGATGGTGACCGGCCTGACGACCAACACGACGTATTACTACACCGCCCAGGCTTCCAACACGGCCGGCATTTCGTGGGCCGCGCCGGCCTCCAGCTTTACCACGGCGGCGACGGTGAACCCACCCACCGTAACCAACCTGCCAGCAATGCTCGTCGGCGCGACCACAGTCACCTTGAACGGTCAGGTGCTGGATACGGGCAATGAGTGGCCGATCATCACGATTTATTACGGGACCACCGATGGCGGCGCCAATCCGGCCGCTTGGTCCAATCACATTTCCCTGCCGGCGCAGGGAGGAGTTTTCAATTTGCAGGTGGCCGGGCTGTCAGAAGGCGCGACTTATTACTTTGCCGCTTACGCGTCCAACTCGGCTGGATCCTCATGGGGTGGTCCATCGCAGTCGTTCACCACGCTGGCAGTCAAACACATCCCGGTGCTGACGTATCATTACGACAACACCCGCCAGGGATTGAACGCCAACGAAACCCTGCTGACTCCGGCCAATGTGAACACCGCCAGCTTCGGAAAACTGTTCACCTATCCGGTGGATGGCTATGTGTATGCCCAGCCGCTGATCATGACCAATCTGACCATTCCCGGCAAAGGCACGCACAACGTGCTGTTCGTCCTCACCATGCACGACACGGTTTATGCCTTTGACGCCGACAGCAATGGCGGGGCCGATGGGGGCTTATTGTGGAAAACCAACGTCGGCATTTCGGCCGTCTCGCCTTCCACCGAATACGGTCTGCGTTACCACGCTCAAGGCAATACGGACGTGGTGCCGGAGGAGGGAATGGTGGGCACGCCGGTCATTGACGCGGCAACGGGCACGCTTTACCTGGATGCCTTCACGCGGGAAGTCGTGCCGGGCGTTTCCACCAACTACTATCATCGTATTCACGCACTGGATGTGACGACCGGCAACGAGCGGCCCTACGGCCCGGTGGTCGTCGCCGGTTCCGTGCCGGGCACCGGCGTGAATGGCAGTGGCGGCGTATCCGGAGCCGGCACCGGCGCCACGATTACGGACGGCGGCCCCACCGTAACGTTTTCGGCCATTCAACATTGCGCCCGCCCGGCGCTGACGCTGGCCGGTGGCGTTTTGTATGTGGCTTACGGCAGCCACGATGACACCGATCCATATCACGGGTGGGTTTTTGGCTACAACCCCGCCAATCTTGCTTTGGTGAGCATCTACTGCACCTCGCCCAACGCAACACTGGCGGCGTTTGGTTCCCATGCAGGCGAAGGTGCGATTTGGATGGCAGGCAACGGCCTTTGCGCGGATGCCAGCAACAA
Organism: Verrucomicrobiia bacterium; assembly: GCA_035765895.1. Lineage (NCBI taxonomy): Bacteria > Pseudomonadati > Verrucomicrobiota > Verrucomicrobiia > Verrucomicrobiia bacterium. Next base: position 43,309 of record DASTWL010000061.1, read on the forward strand.
TCTCTATTTCATGACTGGCAACGGGGCGTTCAGCCAGAACACCAACGGTGGCGATTACGGCGACAGTTTCGTCAAGCTTTCCACAACCGCGAACCAGCTCAGCGCAACCGATTATTTCACGCCCTACAACCAGGCCTCTTTGCAGAGCAGCGACGCGGATTTGGGGTCGGGTGGCGCCATGCTGCTGCCGGACGCAGCCGGCAGTGCGGCCCATCCGCACTTGATCGTGGGGGCCGGCAAGCAGGGAAAGATTTATCTCGTGGATCGCGACAACATGGGACATTACCAGGCGGGCAGCGACAGTCAGATTGTGCAGTCCATCGGCGGCGCCGTGGGCGGGTGCTGGTGTTCGCCCGCCTACTTCAACAACTGGATTTATTATCAAGGCAACGGTGATGTGATGAAGGCGTTCTTTATCACCAATGGGAGCATCGCCACCACGCCGGTTTCAAAATCCACCACCAGTTTTGGTTTTCCCGGCCAGACGCCAACCATCTCCGCGGACGGCTCGAGCAACGGCATCGCGTGGGTCATTGATGCCAGCGCGTATCTGAGCAGCGGCCCGGCAGTGTTGCATGCCTACAACGCAACCAACCTTGCCGACGAACTGTATAACTCCAGCCAGAATCCTTCGCGCGACTATCCGGGCGCAGGCGTGAAAATGGTTCCACCTGTTATTGCCGGCGGCAAGGTGTATGTCGGCGCACAATACGCCGTATCCGTCTTTGGCAACGCCGTTTTTCTGACCGCTCCGACCATCTCCCCCAACGGCGGCCCCTTTACCAATTCGGTGATGGTGACGCTGTCGGACGCCACGGCGGGCGCGTCCATCTTTTATACGCTGGACGGCACAACCCCCACCACGGATTCGACGCCATACACCGGGCCATTCGCACTGACGAGCAATGCTTTGGTGCAGGCCATTGCCGCCGCGCCCGGCGCGGTGAACAGCGCCGTCACCAGCGCATCGTTCAACAACACCGCCGCCAGTGGCACTGGCACCGGCTTGCAGGCCGAATATTTTGCCAATCACACCAGCGCCGCTCCGTTCACCGGTTCGCCAGCGCTCGTGCAGACGAATGCGACCGTCAACTTTAACTGGGGCACAATCGGTCCGGCTCCCAGTGTGGGCGCGACCAATTTCACCGTGCGCTGGACCGGCTGCGTGCAACCTCGGTTCTCTGAAAGTTACACCTTCACCACCACGGCGGACGATGGCGTGCGCCTGTATGTAAACGGGCAGTTGTTGATTGATGACTGGACCGACAAGGCCAGCGCCACGACGAGGAGCAATTCCATCGCGCTCGCGGCGCAGCAGCTTTACAACATCGAACTGGATTATTACCAGAAGACCAACAACGCCTCGGTGACGCTTTCCTGGAACAGTCCTTCGACGCCGAACGGTGTTGTTCCGCAGACCCAGTTGTATCCTTATTCGAACCCGGCTCCGGCCGTTGTCCTGACCGCACCAGCCGACGGTTCGGGTTATACCGCGCCAGCCAGCGTGACCATTTCTGCCGATGCGGACGCGCCATACAACCCGGTCAGCGTCGTCAGCTTTTACGCCAACGGTGCGTATTTGGGCAGCGTCAGCAATGCGCCCTACACCCTCACCACGACTGGATTGGCGGCCGCCAGTTACGCCTTAACCGCCGTGGCGGTGGACGGCAGCGGCTTGAGCAGCACGTCTGCCGTGGTGAACGTTTCTGTGGGCGCCGGCAGCGGCCAGCCTTATGGACTCACCACCCGCCTGCCAATGAACGCTTTCCTGAACATGCCGACGACAGCGGCGGGATCGATGCCGGCGCTGCTGTCACAGGTGGGCATTTTCAGCAACACGCCCGGCATGACGCCGGTGACGGCATTGATTCCTTATACTCCCAATACGCCACTCTGGTCGGACGGTGCACTGAAGACGCGTTACTTCGCCGTGCCCAACGACGGCGGAACCATCACACCGGATGAGCAAATTGATTTTGCGCCGACCGGTTCGTGGTCTTTCCCGGCCGGGACGGTATTTGTGAAAACCTTTGAACTGAATACCGACACCACGAATCCCAATGTCAAACGCCGGCTCGAAACCCGCCTGCTGGTGCGCGACATCAACGGCCAGGTTTACGGTGTGACCTACAAATGGCGTGCCGACAACAGTGATGCCGACCTGCTCCCCGGCAGCTTGAACGAGGACATCCTCATTACCAACGCCACCGGCGTGACCACGCAAACGTGGTATTATCCAAGCCGGGCGGACTGTCTCACCTGCCACACGCCGGTGGCCAATTACGTGCTGGGAGTGAATACCCGTCAGTTGAACGGCGATGAGACGTATCCATCAACCGGGGTGACCGACAATCAGTTGCGCACCTTGAACCGGCTCGGCCTGTTCAACGCCGCGTTTGATGAGGCGATCATCACGAACTTTGCCAGAATGGCCGCCCTGACCAACCTTTCGGCCTCGCTCGAGACCCGGGTGCGTTCCTATCTCGACGCCAACTGCGTGCAATGTCATCAGCCCGGAGGAATCGGGCCGACGTTTGACGCGCGCTTCGACCTGCCGCTGGCCAGTCAAAACATCATCAACGGCGGACTGGATTCGGACGGCTTCGCCATGGTGGTGCCCAAAGACATCTGGCGCTCGGAAATCCATCAGCGGATGGACACGACCAACAACACCATCAAGATGCCGCCGCTCGCGCGCAATTTGATTGATACCAATGCCGTGCAGGTCCTCACCGACTGGATCAACAGTCTGCCGGGGGTTCCCGCGCTGGCCCCGCCCGTCCTCACGCCCAACGGCGGCAACTTCGTGGCTTCGGTGAATGTTGCGGCGCAACAACCGGACACCAATGCGGTGATTTACTACACGCTGGATGGCTCGAAGCCGACGACGAACTCGCTGCTTTACACCGGGCCGTTCACCTTGCTGGACAGCGCCACGGTCTCGGCCAGTTCCTTCCGCACCGGTTACGTCAACAGCGTCACGACCAGCGCGCTGTTCACGGTTGAACCGCTGCATTTTGTTGCGGAAGAACTCACGAACAATATGTTCCGTTTGACCTTCAGTGGCACGGCGGGCGGCAATTACGTGCTTGAAGCGAGCACGAATCTTGTCACTTGGACGCCCATTGCCACCAACATGCCGGACACGAACGTGTTCGATTTGTTCGATCCAGGAGCGACCAATTATCCTTACCGGTTCTATCGGGTGCGGCGCCAGTAAACCTGTCCACCCGCTTGTCCGTTGGCGCAGGCGGGCGTTGGAGACGTTTGCAATCGAGCGCACCAAGGCAAACAATCCCCAAGCCGCCGCATTATTGATGGCGCGCCGCAGACTTCGGTCGAAAAACAAACCAGGACCAGCTTATGGAAGGTTCGCCGGCCGTTCTGTGGGTAGCTTGTGTTCTGTTCACGGCGGTCGCATTCAATTGTTCTGAAGCTTCCTACAACTTGGCTTGACACGGACAAAAAGTGGCGCATTGATAGCCCACATCAAGCCTCAGGTGGCAGCCGGCCCAACTTCCGGCTTATTTCCAACTTGGGCTATGACCGTCAAAATCAGAACGGGAACGGCAACCCGATGTTGCATGCAAGCAACAGTAAGCTCGACGTGGGTGGGGGGGACCCCCGCCAACTACTTCAGTGTAGGGAGACCCCATGAAAAATACCCTCGTATTAGTTGTGGCTTTGTCGCTCGCGGCCACTGCCTGGAGTTATGCAGATGGCACAATTCAAAGTGCCAATTCTTGGGCTGGCAGTCGGGTCGTAAGGTATATGCCAGCGGATCTTGGAGCCGACTACCGCGTCTGGAACAAGGTAATCGCCAGAACCAACTCATTGGGAAGCGTCACCTATTCCACCAATCAAGCCTACGTCGAACTGGCGACTGGCTTGAACTATCAGGATGCGCAAGGCCAATGGCAGGAATCGAAGGCGGAATTTCAATTGGTGCCCGGCTGGGCGGTGGCCAACACGGGGCGGCACAAAATTGGCCTTGCATACAACCTGAACACCAAGGGTTCGGTCGCCATCACCATGCCGGATGGACACAACATGTGGGGCCAGGTGCTGGCATTAAGCTACGTTGATCCCGCAACCGGGCAGTCGGTGTTACTGGGGGAGGTGAAAGACTGTGTGGGCACATTGGTGGCGTCCAACCAGGTGCTCTATGCGGATGCGTTTACTGATGTAAAGGCGGACGTTCGTTACACCTATACCAAGGCCGGGATTGAGCAGGACATCGTGCTGCGAGAACAATTGCCTGATCCATCACTCATCGGCATGAACCCCGCAACTACCCGCCTTGCGGTCGTCACTGAATTTATCAATCCGCCTTCAGCCAGTGTTACGGAAGATGCCGCATCTTCAAATTCAACCGACACGAACAGCTTGCCCGACGAAAGAATCAACCTGGGTGTCATGCGTTTTGGGGAAGGACGAGCCTTCGAGACGGGGCAACAATCGGTGCGTCGTCAGCGGGTTGGCAAAAAGTGGGCAACCATGAACGGCCGGACCTTTCTGTTCGAGGAAGTGCCGCTGTCGGTCATCAAAGCCTCCGTGAATCAACTGCCCAAACAAGCCAGTGCGCGGCCCTCGGCAAAGGTCAAGTCGCTGGCCCAAATGGAGATTCCGAGCCAACGGGTGGCGCATACAGAACGCAGAAAAATGCAAATGGCGAAGATCGAGGATGAGGGGACTTCCAGCGGATTCGTGTTGGACTACGTTTTGCTCAACTCGTCCACTTACAATTACACATTCAGAGGAAATACCACTTACTTCGTATCTGGGTCTGTTTACATAGACGGCGTGACGGTCGAGGGGGGGCAGTAGTCAAATTTGATTCTGATTCCCTCCACATTGAGGACGGAATCAATTTCATGACAACGCCCTACCGTCCTGCCGTTTTCACCACAAAAAACGACAACTCAATCGGCGAGCCCATCGACGGCAGCACCGGAGACCCTGTTAATGATTATGTCTACGGCGGGTTGGTCATTGAAGGTTATTTCAGCGAGGATCCGGTTATTAAATATGCCCGATTCCTTCACTTCATAGTCTCTCCCGGAATTGACGTTGAAGGGGGCAGCACCATTACGGTGAAGCACTGCGAGTTTGAGGATTGTAGCCAAGCCATCTATGTGCCCTCTACGTCATATTACCCATTGCCGGTATCGGTTCAGAACTGCCTGTTCAGCGGATGCGGAACTGCGGTTTACCACAACGGTTATGCCCAAGTCATCGGAGTAAACCTGACGATTGACAATTGCAGCCAAGTGGTGGACCAGTCTTGGCCGGAAACATATCTTACGAACTGTGTGCTGACAGATGTTTCGGACGTCAGCGCCATAGCCGGCACGGCATACACCGTCGTGACCAACGCATCGGGGGTTTATCAAACTGCAGGGGCGGGCAATTATTATCTCGCCAACGGCAGTTCCTATCGCGATTGGGGAACGACAAATATCGATCCCGCATTGGTGGCAGAAATCGCACAGATGACAACCTACCCGCCCACAGTCTATGCCAATACCAACTTTGCGTCCTCGACCACCCTCAGTCCCCACGTCGAGTGCGATACAAATTCGATGGATATTGGCTACCATTATGCCGTGCTCGATTATGCGCTTTCAGCGGCGACAAATTCGAGCACCTTGACGCTGACCAATGGCGTGGTCGTGGGCCTCTTTGGCACCAACGGTATCACGATGGCGGGCGGTGCCTCATTGGAAAGCGTTGGAACTCCATTGGCACTTAACCGCTTGGTTCATTGTCAGTTGGTTCAAGAACAGAGCCCCACCGGTGTGCCTGGTGCCATGGTTTGGTTGAGTGGGACAGGGACAACTGTTGATCTGCGTTCAACCGTGTTGGGGGCCGTCTCGCCGGTTTATTATGTCTACGGCTCCTACCTTCCGAATAATGTGTCATTGCGCGATTGTGAGCTTTATGGAGGGAGCGTAGCTCTCTCGGTTTATGGCGGCGGCACGGTTAGTGTGCGGAACAACCTGTTTCGCAGAGTCAACACGGGAGCCTATTACGCCGGAAACTTGGATATGGACCAAAACCTGTTTTGGGGTGGGTCTGTGGCATTTCAAGACTGGCCTTCCACGTATGGCGTATATGACAATGCATTTGACGGAACCGACCTCTCCAATCTGGGCTTGCTGAGCGGACAGCATCACAACGCCTTTATCAATACAAGTGGTTATTCCAGCACGAACAATGGCAATCTGACCTTGTCAAATTTCACCTATTCAGCCGGCGCTTTAGGAGACTTTTATCAGTCTGCAAACAGCCCACTGCACAACGCAGGCAGCACCAATGCGGGTGTTTTGGGCTTCTACCATTACACGACGACCACCAATCAGGTGAAGGAAACCAACTCGGTGGTGGACATCGGTTACCATTACGTTTCGCTGGATACCGCCACCGGCCTGCCGATTGACTCGGATCTCGATGGCATTCCGGATTATCTCGACCCGGATTCAGACGGCGATTCCCTGCCCGACGATTGGGAGATTCACTGGTTTGGAAACCTCGACGCGACCGCATCGGACGATCCGGATGGCGACTGGCTCACGAATTACGAGGAATACCTCGCGGGCAGCAATCCGTCCGATGTGATGGTGGTCGCTTGGGGCATCGCGAATGGGGGAGCGCTCGCCGTGCCGACTAACGCACAAAACGTGGTGTCTGTGGACGGCAATTTTGAGGGGAGCCTGGCACTGCGCGCGGATGGTTCGGTGGTCGGTTGGGGGACAGGTGCTGCATCACTGCCGAATTGGACCAACATAGTCCAATTGTCGGCCGATTGGGATCAAGTGGCGGTCGTGGAATCCGACGGCATCGTTTCTGTGCTGAACACAAACGATGACCTCCCCCCGGGCGATTTGACCAATGCCGTGCAGGTTGCAGCAGGTGACGGGTTCTGTGTTGCATTGCGTGCGAGTGGCACCGTTACTGCGTGGGGGGCGAACGATGCCGGGCAATGTGATGTGCCAGCAGGGCTGGCGAGCGCGAAGGCTGTCGCGGCCGGCTGGAGCCACGCAGTGGCATTGCTTCAGGACGGCAGCGTGGCCGTATGGGGGGACAATGGTTATGGGCAGACGAACAAGCCCTCGGGACTAACTAATATCACCGCTGTCGCGGCCGGCGGTTTGCATTCACTTGCGCTCAGAGCCGACGGAACGGTTATTGCATGGGGCACCGGTTGGACCAACAGTGGATCGTTGTTCAATTTTGGGCAGGCGATGGTTCCGTCCGGCCTGTCCAATGTGGTCTCCATTTCCGCTGGCGGTTATCATAGTGCAGCTCTTCGGTCTGACGGAACGGTGGTAGTCTGGGGCGATCTGGGCAGTATCGCCATTCCTGATGTTCAGGGACATATCGTCGCGATCGGATCGGGCGACATGCATATCCTGGCTTTGCGGGGTGGCCGGTTGACGCCGTTGATCGTCAGTCAGCCAACGGACCAATTTGCGCCAGCAGGCTATACGGTGGAGTTTACAGCCGTGGGCACGGGGCTGGCGGGCGTTCACTATCAATGGCAGTTTAATGGCACAAACATCGCAGGCGCAACCAATGGGACCCTAACCTTGCTCAACGTCTCTTCCAACGATGAAGGCAGCTATCGGGCCATTGTCTCGACGGGCGCGGGGTCGGTGCTGACATCCGATGCCACCTTCACGCTGGTGCGGCCCCCGGTCATCGCGAGCACCGCCCCGGCCAATCCGGGTGAGGTATGGATCACCAATTTCTTCACGCTGAATGTTGCGGCTACGGCGGCGGGCCAGTCGCAATTTCCCCTGAGCTACCAGTGGCAGTTCAATGGCACCAACCTCGCCTCCGGAACCTCATCCAATTATTACGTCTATTTCTCACCGACCAATGAAGGTGAATTCACCGTCGGCGTCAGCAACGCGGCGGGGTCCACCAACGCCGGTCCGTGGCGGATTCACCTGCTGCAACCCGGCGGGGTGGCGGCTTGGGGCGCCAATGATTATGGCGAATGTGATAGCCCGTATAATCTGACAAATGCTATTTCGATTGCGGCGGGCGAACTCCACTCGGTGGCCGTGCGCGAGGACGGCAGCGTGGTGCAATGGGGGTATCACTGGGCCGACGTTCCCGCCGATTTGACCAACGCCGTGCAAGTCGCCGCCGGTTATGAGCACAGCCTCGCGTTACGCGCCGATGGCACCGTGACCGCCTGGGGCGATGCCGGCGCGCCGAACTGGGTACCCACCAATCTGTCCGGCGTCAAAGCCGTTTCGGCCGGGGAATATCACAACCTCGCGCTGCTGACCAATGGCAGCGTGGTCGCCTGGGGCACGTCGCTTTGGGGCGTCACGAACGTCCCCGCCAACCTGACCAACGTGACGGCGATCTCCGCCGGGACGCAGCACAATCTGGCGTTGAAGGCGGACGGGACGGTGGTGGCGTGGGGCTGGAACGACGTGGGGCAGACGAACGTGCCCGCCGGCTTGAGCAACGTGATCGCGATTGCGGCCGGCGGAATGCACAGCCTGGCGCTCAAATCGGATGGCACCGTGGTGGGCTGGGGCTACGGCAACGACGGCCAATGCACCCCACCTGCCGATCTCACCAACGCGATGGCCATTGCGGCGGGCTGGCGGCACAGTGTGGCGCTGCGCGAGGATGGCACCGTGGTCGGCTGGGGCAGCGACAGCGCCGGGCAATGCGACGTGCCGGCGACCCTGCACACCGTGAAACTCATTGCGGCGGGCGGCGACCACACGCTGGCGGCGGTGTTTTCGCCGTATCTGCGTTACCCGGGCAAAGCAGAATCGTTGGTGGACAACCTGCTGCACATGCTGACCAGCCGAACTAACGGCAATGGGAATGCCTACTTCGATTTGCCGCCGTATGATGTTGCAGGCCGTTTGCACGATTCGTGGGGAGGAACCAACTCGCCGACCATGCAGACAAACTTTTGGTTGCGAGACGTGACCAATATTTACACCTGCTCGGTGGCGGCGCTGCAACCAATTTGGCAAAGCTTAACGAACACAAACACGGCACACTATGTTTGCACAGCGATCTCGCCTCGCCATGCCATTACCGCAGGCCACGTAGGAAGCTTTTTCCAGCCCGGCCAGTTTCGGGGATTGAGACTACACAAAGCGCCAAAGCATTCACGTTTTTTGTGCAAACCCGCCGGATTGCTTGGTGATACAAAGTAGAAAGAGGAGAGCATGAAGCCTAAATACCGGATTAGTCGGATCGTTTCTTTACTTGGGGTAGTCATCTGCTTTGGCATTTCATGCGGGAAGGACGATGCTGATCGGGCTGATTACAAGAGCAAGCACGCGATAAATAACATGGTGCCCACTGCAAAGGTCCGGCTTGCAGGTGAAGAGCCCGTTCAAACCCAAACCACAGTCGAGGGATGGTCATGTGTCCTGTCGATTGAAAACCGGATAACAAATACCAGCCAATCATCCCCGGTGTGCCGAATAATCGTCAAAAACGAGTCCACAAATACACTCACGTGCTGGAGCGGATTATACTGTGAGACATATTCAAGAATCCAATTGACGGACGCCAATGGAGTGACGGTCGAGTTCACCTCAAGTGGGGGGCAAATTGGAACCAGAACCAGTGAGGATCAAATTAAGGCAATGGTAAAAAAGCGGTTTCAGGATTGGATGGAAGGCCAGTCCAGAACAGCGGGGTTTATCTCAGTTCCTCCAGGTCAAAATTATGGGGTGGGATTCAGTCTTCCGGAATTGTTCGCAGTTTCAAAATCAGGAGTTTACGTGCTTAAGGTGCAAACGTGCCTGATCCAGAAGGTGGGAGGTCAAAGCTCCGATCCAAACCTTAAAATCGTATGGTTTCCCCAAATGACTGCCAAATTGGACATGGTCGTGAAGTAAACGGCTCGTAAACCGAACGGGCAACCCTCCGGCTTTGCTGGAGGACTCACTAAGTTTGCCTGCTCCGGGAGTCGTTGCTTGCCCGTGATTTTGTGTCCGGTCGAGCCACGTCAGGCGGCAGCCTGACCTTCAAGAAGGCGTGACAAGTTGGCGCGCCCGGCTTAAACCGGTCGGGCATGATTCGTTCCCTCGCCTTCACCACGCAAGGCCGGCTCCATAGCCGGGATGTCGAGGTGTTTCTCATGCCCACGCTGCTGAACGACACCAACCTTTTCCTCTGGGTGGACCTCGAAAACCCCACGGCCGAGGAAACCAAAATGGTGCTCGAGGACATTTTTCACTTCCACCCGCTCGCCATCGAGGATTGCGTCATGGTCAGCCCGGCGCCCAAGGTCGAGGAGTATCTGCCGAAGGAGGGCGACAGTTTCGCGCCGCACCTGTTCATGGTCATTCATGCCGTGGATTACAGCCGGAAGGACGGCGTGTTTGACACGAACGAGCTGAATTTCTTTCTCGGGAAGAACTTTCTCGTCACCTACCACGAACGGCCGGTGCGCAGCGTGACGGCGGTGGAGGACCTGGCGGTCAAAGGCACGGTGCACATCGCCAAGGCGCCCGACCGGGTGGCGCACCGGATTCTGGATTCCATCGTGGAAAACTACAAACCGGCCTTGGACGAGTTGTCCCTGGAAATTGGCGAGTTGGAGCAGGCGGCCCTGCAGGATCCGGGCACGGAAACGTTGAACCGGATTTTGCAGGAGAAGAAGGAGGTCATGCACCTGCGGCAGATTGTCGGGCCGCAACGCGAGGTGCTGGCGCGCTTTGCCCGGGGCGAATTCACGCTCGTGCGCGCCCACATGGTGCCTTACTTCCGGGACGTGTATGACGGGCTGTCGCACATTGCGGACACGGCGCAAAACTACGCCGATTCGCTGACGGGCATCCTGCAAATCTACCTGAACATGTCCTCCAACCAGACGGGCGAAGTGGTCAAGCTGCTCACGCTCATCACGGTCATCACCACGCCGCTGATGATGATCGGCACGTGGTATGGCATGAACTTCAAACACATGCCGGAACTGGACCTGGAGCACGGTTATCTGATTGCCGGTGGCGTGATGCTGGTGACCACGCTGCTGACCTACTGGTATTTCAAGAAGCGAAAGTGGTTCTGAGCCGATGGCGCTGCCCAAGACAAGTTTCCTCGACAAGGTGCTCGGCCGCATCGGGCGGCTCGACAGCGAAGGCCTGCAGACCGTCGTCCAGCGGCTCGCGCGCGAGCGCAGCTTCCTCGAGACGCTGTTCAACACCATCGAGGACGGCGTGCTGGTGGTGGATGAAGCGGGCCGCATCCTGTATTTCAATGAGGCGGTCACGCGGCTCATCGGCTTGAAGGCCGGTGCGGAAGGCGAGCCCATCACCAACTACCTCGCGGAACTCGACTGGCGGCGCATTGCGCGGTTCGACAGCGAAGGCGGCCGGCACGTCATCCGCCACGAATTCGAGGTGAGCTATCCGCGGCCGCGTTTCCTGCGGCTTTACGCGGCGCCGCTGGACGGCGAAGCAACGGGCAGCTCCGGCGTGGCGTTGATTTTGCACGATGCCACCGAAGCCCGGCAGCAAACCTTTGAAGCCATCGAAAGCGAGCGCATCCAGGCGTTGACGCTGCTGGCGGCCAGCGTGGCACATGAACTGGGCAACCCGCTCAACGCGCTGCACATTCACCTGCAACTCATGGAGCGCGAATTGAAAAAGCTCACCCCGGCCGCCGGCGCCGGCGGCCGGCTGGCGGCGGGCGCGGGCGACGTTGCGGAATCGGTGCGCAAGCTTTCCCAGTTCCTGGGCGTGGCCAAGGGCGAGATCAACCGCCTCGATTACATCATCACGCAGTTCTTGCAGGCCATCCGGCCCACGCCCGCGCAGCTCAAGCCCGGCCAGCTCAACGACGTGGTGGCCAAATCGCTCGACCTGCTCCGGCCGGAACTCGAAAACCGCGACATCGCCGTCAAGGAGAAGCTGGCCCGGCGGCTGCCGGACGCGCCGATTGACGCCGTGCAGCTGCAGCAGGCGCTGGTCAACCTCATCAAGAACGCCATGCAGGCCATGACCCGGGGCGGCACGCTGACGCTGGCCACGGGCGAGGGCTCGGAGGGCGTCTGGCTCAGCATCACGGACACCGGCTGCGGCATTGGCGACGAGCAGATGAAGCACATTTTCGAGCCGTTTTACACGACGAAGAAAAAGGGCACCGGACTGGGTTTGATGATCGTGCAACGCATTGTCCGCGCCCACAACGGCCGCATCGAACTGGACAGCCGCGCCGGCCGCGGAACGATGTTCCGCATCTGGCTGCCGTTGCATGAACCCAAACCGCGGCTGCTGGCCGCGCCGAACGCCCCTTGAAACCCGCCTTGCCATGCTGAAGCCGACCCTGCTGATTGTGGATGACGAAAAGCCGACGCGCGAAGGGCTGCGTGCGGCGCTCGAGGAGCGCTTCGACGTTTACCTCGCCGAGGACGCGAAGGCCGCGCTGGACCTGCTCGAACGCGAGAGCTTTGACGTGATGCTCACCGACTTTCGCATGCCGAACGAGGACGGCTTGAAGCTGATTGCCCGCGCGAAATCCCTGCCCAAGCCGCCCGTTTGCATCTTGATGACCGCCTACGGCTCGGAGGAAATCGCGGTTGAGGCGATGAAACGCGGCGCGGATGATTACATCGCCAAGGGCCGGATGCAGATTGACGAGCTGGAAATGCGCATCGCGCGTTCGTTGCGGCGGCAAAATCTCGAAGTGGAGAACCTCGCACTGCGCCAGCAGCTCGACGCCAAGTTCGGCCTCGAAAACATCATCGGCGAATCGCCGGCCATGACCGAGGTGCTCGAGGTGGTGCAGCAGGTGGCGCCCACGCGGGCCACGGTGCTGCTGCTGGGCGAAAGCGGCACCGGCAAGGAACTCATCGCGAAGGCCGTTCACCAGCTCAGCCCGCGCGCGCGGCAGCCGCTGGTTACGGTGCACTGTGCGGCGCTCTCGCCCACCTTGCTGGAAAGCGAACTGTTCGGGCACGAGAAGGGCGCCTTCACGGGCGCGCACGAACGGCGCATCGGCCGGTTCGAACAGGCGCAGGGCGGCACGTTGTTTCTCGACGAAATCGGTGAAATCGACGCGACCATTCAGATCAAGCTGTTGCGGTTTCTCGGCGAACGCACCTTCGAGCGCGTCGGCTCCAACAAGACGTTGACGGCCGACGTGCGGCTCGTGGCGGCGACGAACAGGAATCTCGAAGAGCTGGTGAAGACGGGCACGTTTCGCGAAGACCTGTTCTTCCGGTTGCGCGTCGTGGAAATCAATCTGCCGTCCCTGCGCGAACGGACCGGGGATATTCCGTTGCTGGCGCGGGCGTTCCTGCGCGAGTTTGCGCAGGAGAACAACAAGCCGGTCACGGACTTCACGGCGGACGCGCTGGAGGCGTTGATGGCGTATCGCTGGCCGGGCAACGTGCGGGAACTACGCACGGCCATTGAACACGCCGTGGTGTTGTCGCGCACGGAGAAGATTTCGCTGCGCGACCTCCCGCCGTCGGTGCGCAATTACACGCCGGACGCAGCCGGGCCGGCGCCGGATTTGACCGGGGAAAACCTCACGGTCAAGGACGCGGAAAAAAAGTTGCTGATTCGTGCCTTGAAGGAAACCGGAGGCAACCGCACACTCGCGGCCAAGAGGATCGGCATGAGCCGCCGCACGTTGCATCGGAAATTGCATCTGTATCATCTGGAAGACCTTTGACTTATGCCCTTTTTGCAGGATGTGATTCATCAGTTGGAGGTGGGCGGCGGGAAGCGTTACGTCCGCGCGTTGCTCGGCGTGCTCGCGGTGGCGATGCTGCTGGTTGGTTACAACTGGCGCTGTTTCCGCAATTTTACGACTCAGGAGGCGATGGATTCGGCGCAACTGGCCCGCAACCTCAGCACCGGGCAGGGCTACACCACGAAGTTTATCCGCCCGTTCAGCATGTTTCTCGTGAAGCGCGCCAATCAGGCCGGGCTCGACAAACTTACTCCGGACCAGCGGGCGGATTTGTGCGAGGTGAAGGGGATGCATCCCGACATTGCCAATCCGCCGCTTTATCCGCTGGTGCTGGCGGGCGTGATGAAAGTGGTGCCGCCCACGGTGGACGCGGCGAAGGAACGGCCATTCTGGTGGAGCGGCGGGCGGTTTGCCCGGTATCAGCCCGACTTCGCGATCGCGGTGTTCAACGAACTGTTATTGCTGGTCGCGGCCGTGTTGGTGTTCTTCCTCGCGCGGCGGTTGTTTGACAATTATGTGGCGTGGTTGTCCGGCGTGTTGGTGCTGCTGGCCAACGTGCTGTGGCGGTTCAGCATCGCCGGCCTGTCCACGATGTTGCTGCTGCTGCTGTTTCTGGGCCTGGTGTGGGCGCTCGTGCGTTTTGAAGCGGCAGCCCGCGAGCCGGCGCCGCGACTGGGCAGCATGGTGGGGCTGGCCGTGTTGATGGGCCTGTTGCTTGGGCTCGGCACCTTGACACGTTACGCGTATGGTTTTTTGCTGTTGCCGGTGCTGGCGTTCGTGCTCCTGTATGGTGGCCGGTGGCGCGTGCCGGCGGCGCTGCTCGTGACGATCTTTTGCGTGGCAGTGGTCACGCCCTGGCTGGTGCGGAACATTTCGGTGTGCGGGCAGCCCTTTGGCACGGCGGGCTATGCCGTCCTGGAGAATTCCGCGCTCTTCCCCGGACATCGCCTGGAACGTTCGCTGACGCCTGATTTTTCTCAGTTCGCCTTCAATCAGGTGTGGTGGAAGTTTTTCACCAACCTCCGGCAGATCATCCTCAACGAACTGCCGAAGTCCGGCGGTGGACTGGCCCTGGCGTTTTTCCTGGTGGGCCTGATGGTCAGCTTTCGCAACCCCGCGCTTTCGCGCCTGCGCTATTTCACCCTCATGACGCTGGTGACGGTGCTGGCGGTGCAGGCGTTCGGGCGCACGGCACTGTCCGACGATTCGCCGGAAATCAATTCGGAAAACCTGCTGGTGTTGTTGCTGCCGTTGATTGTCATTTTCGGGGTGAGTTTCTTCCATGTCTTGCTGGATCAATTGCCCGAAGTGCTGGGCGGGATGCGGCTGGCGGTCACGTTGCTGTTTGCCGGTCTGGCGGCGTTGCCGATCATTTTCAGTTTTCTCCCGCCGCGCACCCAGCCCGTGTCATTCCCGCCATATTTCCCGCCCACCATTCAGGCGGTGGCGGGTTGGATGCGTCCCGGCGAACTGACCATGAGCGATGTGCCGTGGGCGGTGGCCTGGTATGGCGACCGCCAGGCGATTCTGCTGACGTTGAATGCCGAAGATCAGTTCTACACCCTGAACGATTACATCAAGCCCGTGCGGGCGCTCTACCTCACGCCCCAATCCATGGACGCGAAATTCCAGTCCCAATGGGGGCCCGGCGGCGGCGAGGGCAGTTGGGGGAGCTTGATAGTCAATGCCTTGAGCCGGCAGGTGTTGCCGGAACGGTTCCCGCTCCACAAATCCGTCCGGCTGCCCGACCAGCTTTTCCTCTCCGATTGGGAACGCTGGCAGGATGGGGGCGCCCCGGCGTCGGCCGGGCCGAAGAAATAAGGCCCCGCCACTTGCTCAAGCCGGTTCCGTGGCTATCTTGGTTGCCGTCAAACCAGCGGCGGATTTCGGGAAGCCGTTTTTCCGGAAGCGCTCGCCGCTAAGCAAGCAACAAAGCGAACCCATAGTCATGAAAACCATTCTTGCCGTCCTCGGCTCATTCCTGCTCGCCACGACGATCTTCGCGGCCGAGTTTCCCGACATCAGCATCCCCGACGTCAAGGCGGCCATCGCCGCCAGGAACGTGACCCTGCTCGACGCGAACGGCACCCGTTCCTACAAGGCCGGCCACGTGCCGGGCGCCCTGAACTTCGAAGCCGTCAAGGCCGACCTGGCCAAGTCGCTCCCCGCCGACAAGAACTCCCTCATCGTCGCGTATTGCGGCAACCCCAAGTGCATGGCCTACAAGGAAGCCGCCCAAGCCGTCAAGGAACTCGGTTATACGAACGTGAAGCACATGCCCGCGGGCATCGCCGGCTGGAAGCAAGCGGGCGAACCGACGGAAGCTGCGAAGTAAGCGAACCTTCGTTTTTAAGCGGGGCGGTTGCTTTGGCAGCCGCCCTCTTTTTTTTGAGCATTCAACTGCCGCTCAACACTCCCGGGGCGCGGCAACCGCCGTCTCTTGAGTCGGCGGGCGGCTGCGTCAGCTTGATCGAAATCTCACTTTCCGCCTGAACAAGAGCTTTGCGCGGGCGGGCGGGTGCATTATACATGCGCGACATTTTTATGAGTTCCCAACCTGATTCGACGACTCCCCCGGCGCCGAAAAAGCTGCTGGCCGCCAATCGCAGCGAAATTGCCATCCGCATTTTCCGCTCGGCGACCGAACTAGGCATGCGCACCGTGGCCATTTACGCGCAGGAAGACCGGTTCGGCATCCACCGCTTCAAGGCTGACGAAGCTTACGTCGTCGGCGAGGGCAAGGGACCGGTGGCCGCCTACCTGGACATTCCGGGCATCGTGGCGCTGGCCCGGGAAAAGGGCGCCGAACTCATCCATCCGGGTTACGGCTTCCTGTCCGAGAACGCCGATTTTGCGCAGGCCTGCGCGGACGCGGGCATCACGTTCGTGGGGCCGCGGCCCGAGCTGTTAAAGCTCATGGGCGACAAAACGGCCGCACGGGCGGTGGCGCACAAGGTCGGCGTGCCAACGCTGCCCGGCACGGAGGACCCGGTGGAGGAGCGGGAGGAAGCGTTGAAGATCGCCAAGCAAATCGGCTTCCCGCTCATCATCAAGGCGGCCTTCGGCGGCGGCGGGCGCGGCATGCGCGTGGTGCACAAGGCCTCCGAACTGACGGACCTGCTCGACGAGGCCCGGACCGAAGCGGGCCGTGCGTTCGGCAATCCGGCGGTGTTCCTCGAGAAATACGTGCCGCATGCCAAGCACATCGAGGTGCAAATTCTGGGCGACCAGCACGGGAACGTGGTGCACCTGCATGAACGTGATTGTTCAGTGCAGCGCCGGCATCAAAAGGTCATCGAAATCGCGCCGTCCGTCGGGCTCGATGACCGGGTGCGTGAGGCCCTCTGCGCGGCGGCGGTGAAGATTGCGAAGGAGATCCGCTACGACAACGCGGGCACCGTGGAGTTCCTGCTGGATACCGACACGAACGAGTGGTTCTTCATCGAGATGAACCCGCGCATTCAGGTCGAACATACGGTGACGGAGGTCATCACCAACATCGACATCGTGCGTTCGCAAATCCTCATCGCGCAGGGCCGGTCGATGTTTGGTCCGGAAGTCGGCATGCCGCCGCAAAATGAAATCTCGCGCAACGGCTGCGCCATTCAATGCCGCGTCACAACCGAGGATCCGGAAAATAAATTTGCCCCCGATTACGGCCGCATCATGACCTACCGTTCGGCGGGCGGCTTCGGGCTGCGCCTGGACGGCGGCATGGGCTACGCCGGTGCGGTGATCACGCCGTTCTACGATTCGATGCTGGTCAAGTGCACGACCTTTGGCCGGACGTTCGACATTGCCTGCCAGCGCATGGACCGCGCGCTGCGCGAGTTCCGCATTCGCGGCGTCAAAACCAACGTGCCGTTCCTGGAGAATGTCATCAACCATCCGACCTTCCGCGCCGGCCGGGCCACGACCACGCTGATTGACACGACGCCGGAGTTGTTCAAGTTCAAGGCGCGCCGTGACCGTGCGACGAAGCTGCTGGCTTACCTCGGCGAGGTTATTGTCAACGGCAACCCGCAGGTGAAGGGCCACGTGCCGAAGTCGCTGCCGACGCCGGTGGTGCCCGCGTATGACGAAAAGCAGCCGCCGGCGCCCGGGACGCGGCAGTTGTTGTTGAAGCTTGGGCCGCAGAAGTTCGCCGAGTGGGCGCGCCAGCAGAAGCGGCTGCTCGTGACGGACACGACGTTCCGCGACGCGCACCAGTCGCTGCTGGCCACGCGTGTGCGCACTTACGACATGGAACACATCGGCGCAGCGCTGGCCCGGCGCACGCCGGAGCTGTTCAGCGTCGAAATCTGGGGCGGCGCAAAGTTCGACACCTCGATGCGCTTTCTCCACGAGGATCCATGGGCGCGCCTGCGCAAGCTGCGGGAGCGGATACCGAACGTGTGTTTCCAGATGCTGTTCCGTGGCTCGAACGCGGTGGGTTATTCCAATTACCCGGACAACGTCGTGGCCGGCTTCATCAAGCACGCGGCGGCCACGGGCATTGACATCTTCCGCATCTTTGATTCGCTGAATTATCTGCCGAACCTCAAGGTGGCGATGGAGACGGTGCAGGACACGCACGCGATCTGCGAAGGCGCCATCTGCTATACCGGCGACATTCTGGACCCGGCGCGCACGAAGTATTCGCTGAAGTATTACCTCAAGCTGGCGAAGGAACTGGAGAAGATGGGGGCGCACATCCTGGCCATCAAGGACATGGCCGGCCTGTGCAAGCCGTTTGCCGCCCGCGCGCTCGTGAAGGCGCTGCGCGAGGAAATCAGCATCCCGATCCACTTCCACACGCACGACACCAGCGGCGTGGCGGCGGCCAGCGTGCTGCAGGCCAGCGAGGCCGGCGTGGACATAGCCGACCTGGCGATTGCTTCAATGTCCGGCTCCACCAGCCAGCCGTGCCTCAACTCCGTGGTGGCCGCGTTGCAGGGCACCCGGCGCGACACGCAGCTGGACCTGGCCTCGCTCAACGAATTCGCCAATTACTGGGAACTCGTGCGGGAGTTTTACGCGCCGTTTGACACCAGTCCGCGGGCGGGCAGCGCCAACGTGTATGGGCACGAGATGCCCGGCGGTCAATACACGAACCTCAAGGAACAGGCGGCCTCGATGGGCCTGCTGTCGCGCTGGCCCGAGATCGAGCGCATGTATGCCGACGTGAACCAGCTCTTTGGCGACATTGTGAAGGTGACGCCAAGCAGCAAGGTGGTGGGCGACATGACCATGTTCCTCATCACGCGCGGCCTCAAACCTGAGGACGTGCTCAAGCTCGAGCCCGGCAGCACCCCGTTTCCGGAATCGGTCATCGACATGCTCCAGGGCGGTCTGGGGCAGCCCGTCGGCGGCTGGCCGAAGAAGCTGCAAAAAATCGTGCTCGGCGACCGCAAGCCCTTCACGAACCGTCCGGGCGCGAATCTCAAGCCGCTCGATCTGGCCAAGGTGCGGGCCGACCTGACGCATAAGCTGCGGCGCGAAGCCACGGACGACGACGTTTACAGTTACCTCATGTATCCGGACGTCTTCCTCAATTACGTCAAAACGGAAGCCGCCTACGGCGACCTGTCCGTGCTGCCGACCCCGGCGTTCTTCTACGGCATGAAGCCGGGCGACGAGATCACCGTGAATTTGGAAGAGGGCAAGACGCTGTTCATCAGCCTCACCAACATTCAGCCAGCCAACGCGGAAGGCAAGCGCGTGGTCTCCTTCGAACTCAACGGCATGGCCCGGCAGGCCGCCGTGGTGGACAAATCCGTCCAGCCGAAGGTGAAGTCCCGCGCCAAGGCCGATCCCGCGGATCCGATGCAGGTCGGTGCGCCCATTCCGGGCGTCATCACGGCGTTGCCGGTCAGTGTGGGCACGGTCGTGACCAAGGGCGAAAAGGTGCTTTCGCTCGAAGCCATGAAGATGCAGACGACCATTTATGCGCCCGCGCCGGGAGTGGTGCACGAGATTGCCGTGAAGGTGGGCGACGCCGTGGAGGCGAAGGATCTGCTCATCAAGCTCAAGGCGAATTGATCGCCGCCGGTGCGCCGGTGATGCCGCGCTTCCGCCAGCCTTGCTGTCCGGGATGCTTCATGGCATTCGTGACGCGGTGCGGAAACAAGTGACACAGCTTATGACGAATCAAGCGGAAACGGTTCAGGAAAAGGCGTTGCAGATCAATCTGGACACCAGCCGCTACGGAACCTTTGCCGAAATCGGGGCGGGGCAGGAGGTGGCGCGGCGGTTTTTCCGCGTCGGCGGCGCCTCCGGCACGGTGGCCAAGACCATTTCGGCTTACGACATGGCGGTGAGCGACGCGGTTTACGGGCCGACCGACCGCTACGTCAGCCGCCACCGTTTGCGGTCCATGCTGGATCATGAGTTTCAACTGCTCATCGAGCGGCTTGACCAGAAGCGTGGCGACCGGACGGCCTTCTTCGTCTTTGCCAACACGGTGGCCACCAGCAATTACAAGACGCACAATGAGGGCCACGGGTGGATGGGGATTCGCTTTCAGGCCGCGCCGCGTGCGGAGCCTTCGGAGATCCTCGTTCACGTCCGCATGTTGGATCATGAACCCGACCGGCAGCAGGAGGCGCTGGGCATCCTCGGCGTAAACCTCATCCACGGCACCTGTTACTCCTACCACAATCCCGAGCAGCTCATCCACTCCCTGCTGGATGAACTCAGCTGGCGACGCGTGGAGGTTGACATGATCAGCTTTTCGGGCCCCGCTTTTGCCGGCGTGGACAACCGGCTCATGGCCCTGCAACTCGTCAAGCAGGGCCACACCGAGGCGGCGATGTTCACCGCCGACGGCGAGGCGGTGCAATGGGGCGAGGTGCTCTACAAGAAGCCGGTGCTGGTGCAGCGCGGCAGCTTCCGGCCGTTGACCAATCCGATGCTCGACATGCTCGAGCGGGCGCGGGAACAGTTCGTGCAGGAGGAATCACTCGGCGGCGAAGCGCCGATTGTGCTGCTGGAAATGACCCTGCGCCAGCTTCAGGTCGGGGACCAGATCGATCATCAGGATTTTCTCGACCGCGTGGACATGCTGCGCCCGTTGGGACATCCCGTGTTGATCTCGAATTTTTTCCGCTACCACCGGCTGGTGACGTATCTGTCCCGCTACACGGACAAGCCGATTGGCCTGCCGCTGGGCGTGGCGCGGCTGCGCGACGTGCTGGACGAGAAGTTTTACACGGACCTGCCGGGTGGCCTGCTGGAGTCCTTCGGCCAGTTGTTCCGCAAAGGTGTCAAAATGTATGCCTACCCGTCGCTGGACGAGACAGACCGGCTGACCACCGCGGAGCAGATGGAGGTTGCCCCGAATTTGCGTCACCTCTACCAGCACCTGCTGCAAAACCATCTGATCGAGGAGATTCGCCGTTTCAATCGCGATTATCTCGCCATGTATGCAGGCGATGTGCTGGCCAAAATCCAGGCGGGCGACGCCACGTGGGAACGGCTGGTCCCGCCCCAGGTCGCCGACGTCATCAAGGCCAAGAAACTGTTCGGTTGCCAGGGCTGAATCGCGGCGCGTGACCGTGTCAGACGACCACCCGGCGCCGGTCCAAAACACGCAGCGAATAGCGGTCCTGCTTGTGCGTCAGCCGGATGGCGGCGGCGAAGGCGCGGGACAGATGCGTGGAGGTCAGCACCTCCGCCTTCGGTCCGGCCGCCAGCACCTGCCCCTGACGCAGCAACAGCGCATGGGTGAACGCTGGCATGATTTCCTCCACGTGATGCGTCACCAGCACCATGGCCGGCGCCTGGCGGCGACGGCAAAGCCGTTGCAGGAACTGGAGAAAATGCTCCCGCGCCGCCGGGTCCAGGCCGGTGCAGGGTTCGTCCAGAATCAACAGTTTGGGCCGGGCCATCAAAGCGCGGCCAATCAGCACGCGCTGGCGTTCGCCCTGGGAAAGCACGCCCCACGGCCGGGCCGCCAGGTGGGCGCATTCCACCTGGGTGAGAATCTGCCGGCCTCTGCGCGCTTCGGCGGCGCTCACCTCCCCCCACAGTTCAATCATCGCCCGCTTGCCGCTGATGACGGTGGCCAGCGCGAGCTCGGCGTCGGCCATCATCTGGCGGATGGCCGAACTGACGATGCCAACACGGCAACGCAGTTCCCGCCAGTCGGCGTGGCCATAGCGTTGCCCCAGTAATTCGATCTCGCCGGCGGTGGGCATGAAGTAGCCGGTGAGCGCGCTGAGCAGCGACGTTTTGCCGGACCCATTGGCGCCGAGCACGGCCCAGTGTTCGCCCGGCGCGACGCGCCAGTTGACGGCGTCCAGGATGACGGTGCCGTTCCGTTCAATGCGGAGATTCTTGACGGCGAGAACCGGGCGGAGCGGGCGGGTGCGTTTCATGCGTCGGAGGAGGAGCGGATTTCCGGCCAGAGCGCCTCGAGGTCGGCATCGGCCAGGGCCATCTGGCGGATTTCGCGGGCGTCGCCGGTGGCGGTTGCGCGTTGCAGCCACTGGCGCGCTTCCGGGAGATCGCGCATTTGGCAGGCGTAACATGCCAGGTTGAAGGCGATGACGGGTTCGGTTGGGAATTTTTCAGCGGCGGGCAGCAACGCCTCCCGGGCGGCGGCGAGTCCGCCTTGTGGCACCCGTCGCAGGGCGTAAGCCCGGTGCAGCCAGCTGGAGGGGTTCTCGGGCGCCGCTTGGACCAGAAGGCAGGCCGTGGCCAGCGCCGGCTCCCACTGTTTCAACTCCGCCAGCGCGGTCCACCGCACTTCGAGCACGCCCGAGTGTTTTTGGTTGCCCGCGGTGATCTGCTCCAGTTCCGCCAGCGCCTCCACAGCGTTGCCGAGTTCGAGCCAGCCCAGGGCGGCGGACAGGGCAAACGCGTCGGGCGGTTCCAGTTTCGGCATGGCGCGTCCAGCATTGTCCAGATCGCTCGCGCGTCAAGTCCGTCCTCCCGGGCTGGCTTTTTCCCGCGTTTGGATTAAAGGTGGAATCACCATGAAACTACTACTTGCGGCTTTGGCGGTGCTCGGCGCGTGGACGTTGCGGGCAGAGATCAAAACTGAAACCGTCGAATACAAGGATGGCGACACCACGCTGGAAGGTTTTCTCGCCTACGACACCGCGCAAGCGGGAAAGCGTCCGGGCATTCTGGTGGTGCATCAGTGGATGGGGCTCTCGGATTACGAGAAGAAGCGTTGTGAGATGCTGGCCAAACTCGGTTACGTCGCATTCGCCGCGGACGTTTACGGCAAGGGCATCCGGCCCAAGACGGTGGCCGAAGCGGGCGCGCAGGCGGGCAAATACAAATCCGACCGGAAGCTGCTGCGCCAGCGCGTCAACGCAGGGCTGGCCTGCTTGCGGCAGCAACGGCTGGTGGACGCGCAGCGCGCGGCGGCCATCGGGTATTGCTTCGGCGGCACGGCGGTCATCGAACTGGCGCGGAGCGGCGCCAACGTGCGCGGCGTGGTGAGCTTTCATGGCGGCCTGGATTCGCCGACGCCGTCGGACGGCAAGAACATCAAGTGCCGGGTGCTGGCCTTGCACGGGGCGGATGATCCGTTTGAATCCGCGGCGGACCTCGCAGCCTTCGAAGCTGAAATGCGCACGAGCGGCGTGGATTGGGAACTGGTCAAATACGGCGGCGCGGTGCACAGCTTCACCGACTGGAACGCGGACGGAAGCATGAAGGGCGCCCAATACAACGAACGCGCCGACCGGCGTTCGTGGGCGGCCATGCGGGAGTTTTTCGACGACCTTTTCCAATGAGCACGGGCGCGCGGGGGCATCCGCGCTGCGCCGGCGTTTTTTGGCGGTGCGAGTTCGATGCCGCTTGCACACGTTTTGGGGATGGGCGTATAACAGTCTCAAATAGAAAGGAATCCCCATTATGCCGCACAGCAACAAACCGGATATTACCGACAACAACGTGCTCTCCGTGATCATGGGTGGCGGCCAGGGGACGCGGCTGTTTCCTCTGACGAAGGAGCGCGCCAAGCCCGCCGTGCCATTGGCGGGCAAATACCGGTTGGTGGACATTCCGATTTCAAACTGCATCAACTCAGGGCTGCGGCGCATCTACCTGCTCACCCAGTTCAACACCGCCTCGCTGCACCGGCACATTTCGCAGTCCTACAAGTTCGATCATTTTTCCAAGGGCTTCGTGGAGGTGCTCGCGGCGCAGCAAACCTTCGAGGACCAAACCTGGTATCAGGGCACGGCCGACGCGGTGCGCAAGAACCTCGTGCACTTCCTGAACCACGATTTTGAATACCTGCTCATCCTCAGCGGCGACCAGCTTTACCGGATGGATTTGCGGCGTTTGGTGCGTGAACACGCGGACTGTGGCGCGGAGGTGACGGTGGCGTCGATGGTTGTTGACCGGGCGGCGGCCAGCTCCCTGGGAATTCTGCATGTGAATGAGGAACGGCGCATCACGCGCTTTGTCGAGAAGCCCAAGGACAAGGCGCTGCAGGACTCCGTCGTGCTGCCGCCGGAATGGCACGGCCCGCTCGGCATCGAAGGGGGGGGCGAAAAATTCCTCGCCTCCATGGGCATTTACGTGTTCAACCGCGACACCATCATCAAGCTGCTCGACAACGACCTGGCGGACTTTGGGAAGCACATCATCCCGAACGCAATCGAAACCAACAAGGTTTACGCCTACGTCTATCAGGGCTACTGGGAGGACATCGGAACGATTCACGCCTTCTTCGAAGCCAACCTCGACGCCTGCGCCGACCTGCCGAAGTTCAACTACTTCGACATGGCCTCGCCCGTGTTCAGCCGGCCGCGCTACCTGCCAGGCTCGAAGATCAACGGCGCGCAAATCGATCATGCGATGGTGTGCGACGGCTGCATCATCAACCCGGGTCACATCAAGCACTGCATCATCGGCATTCGCAGCCAGATCGGGGCGGGTTCGGACATGACGCGCGTCGTGATGATGGGCTGCGATTACTACGAATCCGCGCAGAGCATTGCGGAGCACGAGCGCGCCGGCCTGCCGCGCATGGGCATCGGCACCAACTGCCGCATCGAAAACACCATCATCGACAAGAACGCGCGGATCGGGAACAACTGCGTCATCACGCCCGCCGGCAAGCCGGAAAACCTCGATCACGACCTTTACTACATCCGCGACGGAATCGTCATTGTGCCCAAGAACGGAATCATCCCGCACGGGACGGTGATTTGAGGCCGCCGCCGCGTTGCCGTCAGGGGCACCGCGACGATCAACGGCCGGCCGCGGTCGAGTCCGGTTCGGTGAGATTCTTCACCACCGTGGCGAACTCATCCATCAGGTAGGGTTTGGCCATGAAGTGATCGGGCAATTCGGTGGCGTGTTTGACCGCCGAAACTCCGACCGTGCCGCTGATGAGGAGAAATTTTTGGTGCGGGTGCAGCTTGCGGCAGGCTTCAATCAGGTCCGCCCCCGACATGCGGTGCATCGAATAATCCGTCACAATGATGTCAGGCGGCGTGTGTTCCAGGCGGTAAGCTTCATACGCCAGTTCCGCCGCGCGAAACCGCTTCACCTCAAAACCCAGCGAGCGCAATACCGTCTCGTTGAGATCCAGCAGCATCGGCTCGTCATCGACAATGTAAGCCAGCCGGCGCGGGGACGGGGCGGTGGCGGGCGCGTTCATGGCTTGTCCAATAAACACGCGCGACCCGCTGGCGGCAAGTAACCAATCGACCCGACCAAATCCCGGGGCGACCACGGGTGCGGTGGATTCCGGGTTCTCCGGCTCCCCGCGCCGTCATGGCGGTTACCAATCGACCGGCACGGTGAGTTTGCGGCCGAAGCGATTGTGGTAATGGAGCTGCCGGTGGGTGGCGCCATGCTCATGCACGAGCTTGGTGAGCTTCACGTCGAAACAGCAGTATTCGGCGATCTCGACGAGCCGGCCTTCCTTGAACCATTGGATGGCCTGCAGCCCTTCGGCCGTCTTTTCGAGCCCAAATGTCGCCGTGGCAATCGCATCCAGCGACAGCCGGTGCTGCAGCTTGTCGGCCAGGTGCACCATCATGTCCAGCGTGGGCAGTTGCCGCAGGTCCAGCGGCGTGTAGCCGTGCAACACCTCGTAATCGAAGCGCAAAATGTTGAAGCCCACCACCAAATCCGCCCGCTGCAAATCCCGAATCAGCCCTTCGACGTCGCGTTCGCCGTAAATCTGGTAATCCCCGCGGGCCGTGCTGTAGGTCACACCCACGCTCATTTGCATGGCGCTGATCTTGTCCCAGCCGCCCACTTCGTCGGCGGATTTCTGCGTTTCCAGGTCGAAATAAACGATGTTCTTCACGCGGCCCCGCAGACTAACGGTTGGGCTCTCGCTGAAAAGCCGGAAAACCCGGCTGCCGCGGCGGGCGTCCCGATTCCGCCCGGAATTCGCGAAAACGGCCCGGATTCCTTGCAAAAATCCCCCTTGTCAGTTGGTTTTTCGTTGGTATCGTTGCGGCCCTTTTATGAAAGACGGTATTCATCCGAAATACGTGGACGCGGAGATTCGTTGCGCGTGCGGCAACGTCATCAAGACCCGCTCCACCAAGCCGACCATCATCGTTGGCATCTGCAACGCCTGCCATCCGTTTTACACCGGCCAGCAGAAGTTTGTGGACACCGCCGGCCGTGTGGACAAGTTCCAGCAGCGCGCCGCCAAGACGCAGGCGGCCCAGGCCGCGCTGGCTGCCAGCAAGGCGAAGAAGAAGAAGTAGCTTTCCGCCGCTTTCCCGCCCGCTCTCCCGGCCTCCGGGATGGCGGGCGGTTTTTATTTGCTCGCGCCCTTGCCGTTGCCCCCGTGCCGTCGTTGCGGCTTGGGTGCGTCCGGGCGGCCGGCGCGTCAACCGCCAATTGCCAATCGCAAATCGTAAATTCCAGTGGACCTGCGCCCGCACGTCGAAAACCTGAAGCGCCGCTACGCCGAAACCGAGGCGTTGCTGAGCGACCCCAGGGTTTTTGACAATCCGCAGCGGGCGCAGGAACTCTCCCGCGAATACGCCCGGCTCAAGGACATCGTGGCCGCCGGCGACGCATGGCTGAAAGCCTCGGCCGACCTTGCGGAGAACCGCGCGTTGGCGGCGGCCGAACCCGCCGGGTCTGAACTCGCCGAACTCGCCCGGGAGGATGTCGCCCGCCTCGAAGCCGAGGAGGCGCGGCTCGCGCGCGAAGTGCAGTTCGGCCTCGTGCCCCCGGAACCGACCGATTCGCGCAACACCATCTTTGAAATCCGCGCCGGCGCGGGCGGGCAGGAATCCGCGCTGTTCGCCGCGGATCTGTTCCGCATGTATTCGCGTTATGCGGAAGAACGCGGGTGGCGGATTGAAACGCTCGACTCCAGCCCGTCGGATTTGGGCGGCTTCAAGGAAATCATCTTCGAAATCTTCGGGCAGGACGTTTACAAGCGGCTGAAATACGAGAGCGGCGTTCACCGCGTGCAGCGCGTGCCCGCAACCGAGGCGCAAGGCCGGATTCACACCAGCACGGTGACCGTCGCCGTGCTGCCAGAGGCCGAGGAAGTGGACCTCGAGATCAAGCCCGACGAGATCGAGATCAACGTCTGCCGCGCCTCGGGCAAGGGCGGCCAGGGCGTGAACACCACCGACTCGGCGGTGCAAATCATCCACAAGCCCACCGGGCTCATTGTGCGTTGCTCGGACGAACGCTCACAGCAGAAGAACAAGGCCAAGGCCATGACGGTGCTCCGTTCCCGCCTGCTCGAACGGAAGATTGCGGATGAAAAGGCGAAATACGACAGCCAGCGCGCGCAGCAGGTGGGCACCGGAGAGCGCAGCGAAAAAATCCGCACCTACAATTTCCCGCAGAACCGCGTCACCGATCACCGCATCGAGCTGACGCTTTACAACCTGCCCGCCATCATCGAAGGCAATCTCGATCCGGTGATTGACCCGCTCATGGCGCACGACCTGAACGAGAAATTGACGGCGTTGAAGGTGTAAGTGCCTGCGGCTTACTTTACGTCATAACTTCTGAAGACCCACACAGCATTCGTTCCGTGCTGCTGGAATTGAAGCATCACGATTTGTTCGCCTACGCTTGTTTTTACCAATACCGCTGTGTAATCGGCGTTGGTGGGAGAGGCTTCCTTGCTGGGTTGAACATGAACAGTCCTTTGTTCCAGAATGGTGAAATTTGTAGTCCGCACTCCAATTGAACCTTGTCCAAGAATTGTTGCCATTACTTGCGTTGGCGAAGCTGTGGATGGAAGGGGTGTTGCTCCCCATAGACCATTGGGAAAACCTTGATCGGGCGCGGAGAGATGTTCCACCAGCTTGTCAATCGGGTCAGTGGGTGCACATCCGGAGACCACCACAATTAAAAGGGAAAGAGCCAGGAACTTCATATCTGAATTCTGCCGCTTATTTTCCACGCGACAAATCAACACGCTTCCCGGTTTCCGCCGATTTGCGTGCCGCGTCGAGAATTTCCATGACGGTCAGGTTCACTTCGAGCGAGGACAGGCCGGCGGGTTGGATTTCGTGGCGCACCACCGCGGCCAGATAGGACAGCGGGTCGGCGGCGGGACCGCTGAGGGGCTCGGGTGTGGTTTCCTTTTCGGCGGCATTCGCGGTGCGCACCTGGAGCCGGTCGCTGCGGGGCACCAGCACGTAGCCGGTCTGCCCGTAAATTTCCATGTCCTTCCGGTCGAAGGGCCAGTTCCACGAGGCCTGGATGATTCCCTGCGCGCGCGGATAGGTCAGCACGATGGTCGCCTCGTCTTCCACCTTGGGATACACGTCCGGCTTGATGTGCTGCGTGACCGCAAAAACAGAAGTGGGGCGCTGACCTTGCATCAGCCAGGTGATGAGGTCGGCGCCGTAACAACCGAAATCCATCAGGGCACCGCCGCCATCGAGCACCGGGTCGGTCAGCCAGTTCAGGAAGTTGGTGGAGCAGCCGATTTCCTTGGGGCCGCGGTGGCCGTCGTGGACCACGATCTTTCGCAAATCACCGATGGCCCGCGCGTCATGCACCAGGGCATACGCGGCCTGGTTGCCCGGATACCAGGTGGTTTCGTAGTTCACGATCACCTGGATGTGGCCGCGCTCCGCGGCCGCCGCGATGGCGCGGGCGTGTTTCAAATTCACCGCGAGCGGTTTCTCCATCATCACGTCGAGGTGATGCGCGGCACAAAACTCCACCACACGCCGGTGATCAAACGTGCTGGTGAAGGTGGCCACGGCTTGCACATTGGTTCGCGCGATCAATGCCTCGAGGCTGGCGCAGAAGAGCTGCGGACCGAGATGATAGTTTTGCGCGTATTGCGCGGCCAGTTGCCGGTCCGGTTCGACGATGCCAACCAGTTCGACGTCCGTCCGGTTGTGCAGGCGGGGAAGAAAGCCCCGGGCGTGATCGTGCACCAGCCCGACGACGGCGAGATGCAGCGGCTCGGCGGTCGGAGCCGCGCGCAGCGCCGGGGGGACGACCGTGAGCGACAGGACCAGCAGGAGAAGGGTTGTAGGTTTCATGGCGATTGGATCGGGTGTTTTGGTTGAGGCCGGCGGCCAGAGCGGCGCGGCACGGATTCAATGGGCTGGCCCGGCGGCTTCTTCTTTCGGCGGTTTGCCTTGGGTGAATTTGTCAAACACCGACAACACGGGCAGCGCGTTGCCGGCGTCGTCGAACATCGCGCGGTTGTTGCGGTGCGCCACGGCGGGCTCCCACCAGAAAACGCCCTTGCCGCGGCCTTCGGGTGTGGCCAGCACGAGGCGGTTCACTTCATCCAGGAACTCGCGCTGTCCCCCGGTCGTTTCAGGAAACGGCGCACCACCGTTTTTGTATTCCGTCGGCTTCCAGTTGTAGGCCGTTTCGACGACGATGATGTCCTTGTGGTAATTCGTGGCCATGAATTGCAGATTCTCCCGCAGGTCCAGCAATGAACCGTGCCACCACGGATAATACGACTGGCCGATGACGTCGAATGCCACCTGGCGCCGGGCCAATTCATCGAAGAACCACTTCGTTTTGCGCCGGTCACCGCCGCGATCGATGTGGATCATTACGCGCGGCCGGGGCGCGTTGCTGCTGGCGGCGTCGATGCCCGCCACGGCCGCCTGCAACAATTCCGCGAAGTGATCCCAATGCTCGGGCAGTTTCCCGTCGGGCCACAGCATGCCGGCGATGATTTCGTTGCCCGGCTGCACCATGTCGGGCATCACGCCCGCCGTGCGAAACGCGTTGAGCGTGTCCCGCGTGTAATCACGAACCGCCGCGACCAGTTCGGCGTGCGACTTGCCTTCCCACGCTGCCGGCATGAACTGCTTGCCCGGGTCGGCCCAGGTGTCCGAGTAGTGGAAGTCGAGCAGCAGTTTGAACCCGCGCTGCTTGGCGTCTTTGGCCAGGGCCAGGGTGTAGGACAGGTCGTTGGGCAACCGTGTGGGGGTGTGAAACAGCCGCAGCCGAACCCAGTTGTAGCCGTGCTCCCGGAAGATTTGCAGGCCCGGTTTTGCCGTGCCGCCGTCTTTGAAGATCGTGCCTTGGGCTTCGGCCTGGCGCAGGAAGGAGACATCCACGCCGACGGCGTAATCCGCACCGTTTGCCGGGCCGACGGTCGCGACCATCAGCGTGAACAGCAGGAGCTGCCACCATGAAACTGGCCGGACGTTTCCCATGATCCGCCTAAAAGCTTTCAGCGGCGCCGCCGTCCACAGGCAGCACGACGCCGGTGACGAATTTGGCCGCGGGCGAGCACAAGTAAACCGCCGCCCAGCCAATGTCCTCGGGTTCACCGAAGCGGCCCAGCGGCGTGCGGCCAAGCACCTTGGCCTTGCGGGCCGGATCGCCGACCATGGCCTGCTCCAGCATGCCGGAACTGATCCAGCCCGGCGCAATGGCGTTCACA